>NZ_JAMDLQ010000034.1:0-72805 GCF_024705715.1 Clostridium sp. LY3-2 | reverse complement strand
GTACTGACTATAGATAATAAGGATTTAAAAGAATTAAAAGAACTTGATGAAGAATTATATGATTATATATTTTATAAATATATTTTAGAAAAGTAGATTTTACTATTAAAAAGGATGGAGCTAAAAGATAATTGTGAGCTCGATCCTTTTTATTTTAGAGATTTAAGTTTATTTTTATATTTTCTCTTCTAAAATCAAAGAAATTTTTATTTAATTTTGTGATTTGGTCTGGTTTATTTTTAGGAAATAAAATATCTAAAGGTGTTTTCTTACCGTTTTTTGTGTTTTTGAATATAGTATATTTATTTTTACTTTTTGCATAGGTCCAGTAGCCAAAATCATCTAAAATTTTTTCTGTATCACATTTAGATATTAAAAAATATAGTGATTCTTCTTTATATCTATTTGAAATATAAACCTTTACTGTACTATCATTTAAAACTTCATAATTGTTTTTCATATTAGATTCTTTGTAAATATAAAGATTAGATAATCTATTATCTAAGGTATCTCTGTTTTTATGAAAAACTGGAACATTATTGTTTACTCCTAAGAGGAAATTTTGTAATTTTAGTTTTGATTTCTTATTTATTACTATATAGGAATTATGCTCTTTGCTCCAAGCAAGGTGCCAAAAACCATCCCTTTTTATAGGACCTACATTTTTTAAGTCAATTTTGGATTTATAAACTTTTCCTTTCTTATTAGAAACATTTATAAAGCTTTCTCCAATTTTAATATTAAAATAATTTATATTTATTTCTAACACCTCCTTCCATATATTTACAATTATATCAGAAAGTTAAACTATTTGCATAGTAACTAAAACAAAATATTTAGACTTTCATATAATAAATAAGGAGGTTTTTATGTATACTGATGTTAATTTAGATAAAATACCACTAGTTACACCAACTGGAAATGTAGTTTTTTCGTCAATAACGAATGATAGCAATATATTTTATTTGTTAGAAGAACTTAAAATAGAAAATTGTTCTAAAGTGTATAAATATGATGATAATTTTAATTATATAAGCGAAACACTTCTTTGTTATAGGTATAATAATCTCTATTTTAATAATAGTGAGTGTATTTTTTATGGAACTATTAAAGGAGATAATTTAAATATTTATAAATTAGATATTTACTATGAATTAATCGGAACTATTAAATTAAATCCAAATACAAAGTATTTTGGGGAAATTTTAGGAATCTCATTTAATTGTTGTTATGATACTATAGTTGTAACTTATAGAAATTTCATATTAGATTATAATAAATCAGGGGAAGTTGTTAATATAATTAGTACGAGAACTTCTAAATTTATCTACTGCTTAGAAATAGCACCTTTAAGGTGCATCATAGAAAAGAGGCAAAGTGATCAAATATTTATTATTTCATCTGATTGTGGTTGCATTAATATAAATATTAATGAAAGAGAAAATCCAAGATCTCAAACATATAGTCTTTCTTTTAAAAATAAGAAAATTAAATTTTTTACTTTATTTAATGATGGAAATAAGTCCTATGTAAGAAGGTTTGCTATTTGTTTAAGTGATCTTCCTCTTTGCCCATATATGTGTAATTTAGGGGATAACAGCGTATGTAAAGACAGGTACCCTGCATGCACTTGTGTTGTTTGTAAAAATGATAATACACCTTGTAATAATAAATGTAATTTAAAAAATGATGATATAGAAAAGTCTATAGCAAATATAGAGAACTCTATATCTAAAATATTAAATTCAGAAAGTTTAAAAATTCAAAAGGTTTTAGATGAAGTTTGTAGTGTAGATGATATATTAATGGTTAACGACTCGGTTTTAAGAACTATTAAGGCTATTAAGGAATTAGAGGAAGTATTAGTTAAAAAATTAAAAGTAAATAGATGTGATGATTATTTTGATTTATAAAATAAAAGCTATGCACTAGAAATTAGTGCATAGCTTTTTAAAATTCTAAATGGTAAAAGTCTTTATATTCTTTTATAAAGAATATATCAATAAGTAAGGTTAAGAATTCTGCAAATGGAACTATTAGCCAAAGTCCATCAATTTCAAATAGTGCAGGGAATATTAAAGCACCTATTATTACAAATAAAAAGGCACGTGCAAAAGAAATTATTGCAGAAATTTTTCCGTTTGATAAAGATGTGAATAAACCAGATGCAAAAACATTAAATCCAACAGCTAAAAAAGCGAAAGAAAAAATATAAAGTCCCTTTAAAGCTAAAGAATAAGTATTATTTGAAGGATCTACAAATACTTGAACTATTCCTTTTGCAAATGTTATTGAGAAAATAAATATAAAAACAGAAGAAATGGCTAAGAAGTATTTTGAATACTTAAGAACTTCTTTTAATTTTTTATAATTTCTAGCTCCATAGTTATAACTAATTATAGGAGACACACCAGCTGAAAATCCAAGGTATGTTGAAATTAATAAAAAGTGAGCATACAAAATTATTGTAAGGGCAGCTACACCGTCTTCTCCTGCGTATTTTAAAGCTAAGTAATTAAAAAGTAGTGTTGTTATACCAGTTGATAGTTCAGTTACCATTTCAGAAGATCCATTTATACATACATCTTTAATAATTCTAAAATCAAATTTAGGTTTAACAAATTTTAAAGTTGATTTTTCACGTCTAAAATATAATAAACCAATTAAAAGAGAGATTAAAGCTCCAAGACCTGTAGCTAAAGCCGCGCCACCTATTCCATATCCAAAAATTACGATAAAAACATAATCAAGTACAATATTAATTACACCACCTATAATTGATATAAAAAGACTAAACTTAAAATCTCCATCTGTTCTTATAAAGAATTCAACTAATGACTTTATTACAAATACAGGAGTGAAAAAAGCTATTATGACTCCATAAGTTATCGAATAATCGATAAGTCTATCAGTTGCACCTAAAAGATAAGATATATCTTTCATAAAAAAGCATAAAATAAGACCTAAAATTAAGCTAAATACAAATGAAAAAATCATTAACGCTGAAAAAGTGTTTCTTGATTCTTCAATCTTTTTTTCTCCAAGTTTTATAGCTATTACAGCACTTCCTCCAGTTCCAATCATAACGGCAAAACCAAACACTAAATTAATAAGTGGAAGTACAATGTTTATACTTGCTAAAGCGTCAGAACCAACGAAGTTTGAAACAAATATTCCATCAACTATAGTATAGATTGATATAAATACCATAGAAATAATTGCAGGCATTACGAACTTTAAAAATTGTGAAAAGGTTAGTTTTTTGCTAAAAATATTTTCCATATTACATTTATGTCCCTTCTTTAAATTATAATAAAAGTATATAATGTATAGTAACTATACAGTCAAGGAGATTTTATTATGGAAAAGGATATAAGTAAGTATATTAAGATAAGTGACTTTGCAGATTTATGCAAGACAAACAGAAAAACATTGATCTATTATGATAAAGAAAATATTTTTAAGCCTAAATATAAAGATTCTAAAGGATATAGATACTACCATATTTCACAGTACGATAGTTTTAGTGTTCTTATGCAACTAAGAGAAATAGGTGTATCTTTAGGTGAGATAAAAGAATACTTAGATAATAGAAGCCCAGAAGAATTCTTAAATCTTTTAAATAAAGAAAGAGAAAAAACTAAACTAAAAATAAAAAACTTAAATAATATTATTAAAAATGTAGAAAATAAAATAAGTACTACAGAAGAAGGAATAAATTCATTAACTAAAAAAGAGCCATATATTGAATTTTGCAAAGATGAGTATTTTAATACAGTAGATATAGGAAATTATTATTTTGATGGAATAATTAAAGGTGTGACAGAACTAGTAAATAAAAATGAAAGAGAAAATATAATTTCTGGTTTTCCAATTGGTGCAATTGTTTGGAAAGAAGATATATTAAAGGGTAACTATTTTAATATAAGTAAGTTAATCATGAAGGTATCTAAAAATGATAATTTTAACTTTTCGAAGAAAGAGAAGGGATTGTATGCAGTAATTAACCATAGCGGCCCTTATGAAGAAACTAAGAAAAGCTATAAAAAATTATTGAGATTCATTTTAGAAAATGGTTATGAAATATGTAGTGATTCTTATGAAGAAGGACTTTTAGACTATTTATCTACGAGAAATGAAAAGGAATTCTTAACTAAGATCTCAGTTAGAATAAAAGAATATGAATAAAAAATGAATAAAAAAAGACTACCAATTTACAAATAGATATGTTATTATCATATCTATGTTATTAAAAAAGTAACCACAGATGCCCCATAAATAACGTAAATTTACGGGGTAATATCTATTATATTATTATTAAAGATAAGAGTCAATAGAAATTTAAATAAATTTTCTAATCTACTATCTAAGGAGGAAATTCTATGAGTAAAAATACTAAATATATATTTGTAACAGGTGGAGTTGTTTCTGCATTAGGAAAAGGAATAACAGCAGCATCACTTGGAAGACTATTAAAAAATAGAGGATTAAATGTTTCAATTCAAAAGTTTGATCCATATCTAAATGTTGACCCAGGAACAATGAGTCCTTACCAACACGGTGAAGTTTTCGTAACTGATGATGGAGCTGAAACAGACTTAGACTTAGGTCACTATGAAAGATTTATTGATGAAAATCTAACACAAAATAGTAATGTTACTACAGGAAGAATATACTGGTCAGTAATATCTAAAGAAAGAAGAGGAGAATATCTTGGAGGAACAGTTCAAGTTATACCTCACATAACAAATGCAATTAAAGAAAGAGTATATAGAGTTTCAAAAGAGAGAGATGTAGATGTTGTTATTACAGAAATCGGGGGAACAGTTGGAGATATAGAATCACAACCATTCCTAGAAGCTATAAGACAAGTAAGAAGTGAAGTTGGACCTG
Organism: Clostridium sp. LY3-2; assembly: GCF_024705715.1. NCBI lineage: Bacteria > Bacillati > Bacillota > Clostridia > Eubacteriales > Clostridiaceae > Clostridium > Clostridium sp. LY3-2. The sequence goes on along the minus strand of NZ_JAMDLQ010000034.1, from coordinate 67,912 downwards.
AGAATGTATGCTTTATACATGTAACTTTAGTTCCATACCTTGGAAAAGCTGGTGAGTTAAAAACTAAACCTACTCAACACTCAGTTAAAGAATTAAGAAGTATCGGAATTCAACCTGATATAATAGTTTGTAGATCAGAAAAAGAATTATCAGAAGATATTAAAAATAAAATCGGTTTATTCTGTAATATCGAAGGAAGAGCAGTTATTCAAAACTTAGATGCAGAACATCTTTATGCAGTGCCTTTAATGCTTCACAACGAAGGATTAGATAATTTAGTTTGTGAGAAATTACACATAAAAACTAGAGAAATAGATAATAGTGCTTGGGAAGATATGGTAAGCAGACTAGTATCTTTAAAGAAAAATGTTAAAATAGCTCTAGTTGGAAAATATGTAGAATTACATGATGCATATATTTCAGTAGTAGAATCTTTAAGTCATGGTGGACTTGATAACGACGCAAATGTAGAAATAGAATGGATAAATGCAGAAGAAATCGAAGGAAAAGATATAAACAAATACCTTGAAGGAGTAGATGGAGTATTAGTTCCTGGAGGATTTGGTGATAGAGGAGTAGAAGGAAAGATAGAGGCTATAAGATGGGCTAGAGAAAATAAAGTACCTTTCTTAGGAATCTGTCTTGGAATGCAATGTGCAGTTATTGAATTTGCAAGAAATGTAGTTGGATATAAAGATGCACATAGTTCAGAGTTAAACGAAGAAACTACTCACCCAGTTATTGATATAATGCCAGAGCAAAAAGATATAGAAGACCTTGGTGGTACTATGAGACTTGGATTATATCCTTGTAAATTAGCTAAAGATACAAAAGCTATGGACTCATATAAAGACGAAGTTATCTATGAAAGACATAGACATAGATATGAGTTTAATAACGAATATAGAACAGAGATAGAAGAGGCTGGTATGACTATTTCAGGAACTAGTCCAGATGGTAGACTTGTTGAAATAGTTGAAATAAAAGATCACCCTTGGTTTGTAGCTGCACAATTCCACCCAGAATTAAAATCAAGACCAAACAGACCACACCCACTATTTAAAGAGTTTGTAAAAGCAGCAATAGAAAATAAATAAGATTATTTAAGCAATTAACTTTTGTTAATTGCTTTTTTCTTTATTATGAAAATTATTATAATATTGCAATACATAATCTATAAATAAAAATATAAATTTGAATAATATGTTGAAAATATGTAGTAGAAAAAGAAATGGTTTTTATATACAATATATTATAAGGAAATGAAAGTGGGGGAAGAAAATGTTATGTGTCAATATTGTTTTTAGATGCGGAAATACAGTAGATGAAAATACTATAATAAAATATTTAGAAGAGAAAAAGTTTGATAATGCAACTAGAGAAAAATTAAAGGGTTTAGAAGATTTCATTTCATTTAAAGGGAGAAATACGAAAGAAGATTTAATATTAAGGGTAGTAGATGTTACTAATTTTAAAATAGATTTTTTAAATCTACAAAATATATTAGAAAAAATATCTAAAAACTCCTATATAGATGAAGTTAAAAATATATACTTTTATGAGTGTAGTGCAAAAGAAGATAGTAAAATACTATCATCTTTTATTGATAATATAAAAAGTGAAGCAAAAGACGATTATGTTCTATTTATAAAAGATAAAGATGAGGTTAAAAAGAATAAAATAGATTCATTATACCTAAGGGCTTGTACTTGCCTTAAAAAAGAAAGAGTTTTTTTAGTGAATTCTTATGAAAAAAATATAGTTAAAATTGCAGAAAATATAGCAGGAATTAATTATTTAAATTATAAATTTGAAGAATATAAAAAAGAATTAGAAGAAATATTCGATGAGTATATAGTAAAGGCTATATATATGATAGTAAATAAAATAAAGCTGCAAAATAGAAATAAAATATTTGATAAAAAAGAGGATGATATAACTGATTTTGAAATGATAAATATAAAAAAAGATTATCTAAAACAAATAGATTATGAAATAAAAATAATAGAAAAAACATTAGATAATGAAATAATAAAGATAAACTCTAAATTCGATTTAAATTTAGAAAAATTTGAAATTTTAAAATACAGCTTTAAAGATGAAGTTGAAACAGATGAAAGTAAAATATCAAAACTCTATGAAGAACTTCTAAAAAAAGATAATGAAAAAGAAGGAAGGATTTTTAAAAAATTTAAAAAAGATAAAGAAGTTGTACAAACAAATACAGAAGAGATTGAAAAGTATTTAATTATTGAAGGTTTAAAGTATAAGATGTCCATAAAAAATAGCATTAATGATTATAAAATTAAAGAAATTTTAAAAAAAGAGTAGATTTTCTACTCTTTTTTTAAGTGCGTTTAATTATCCCTTTCGTTGACAATGAAAAATAATTATGTGAAAATATAATAAAATTGGAAAATGTCGAAAGGTGAGGGGGACAAATTGAATAAAAGGAGATTTTTGAAGTTTTGTATTATTTTTATGGTATTTATCACTTTTTCTGTAGTTATAAGCGAAGTGGCTTTTGCAAAGGAAAAGGACAAGTATCTTAAATTTAAAAACTTAACTATAAATAATGGATTATCACAGGGGTCAGTCTACTCTATATATCAAGATGAAGAAGGATATATGTGGTTTGGAACTAATGATGGACTAAATAGATATGATGGCTACAACTTTACAGTTATTAAGGGTACAGAAAATGAAGAAAATACATTATGGCCAGGTATAATCGGGTCTATTGTTGAAGATAGAGATGGTTATCTTTGGATTGGCTCTAGTTCTGGACTTAGTAAATTAGATAGAAAAACATCTACAGTACAAAGAATCTACAGTGATATAAATGATCCTAAAAAAATATCAAATAAGCATATTTGGGATTTGTTTATAGATAGTAAGGGTAACCTTTGGATAGGAACTGAAAATGGATTAAATAAATATGATAGTTCTACTGGTGAATTTAAAAAATATTTCTTTGGAGATGTAAATAGCAAAACTTTAAGCAGGAATTTTATAACTGGAATTTGCGAAGGTATAGATGGAACTATTTGGGTAGGTACAAAGGAAGGGCTTAATAAAGTTGATATAAATTCAGATAAGGTTACTCGAGTAGAAAGTAAGAAGTTTAGTGAACTAGAAGAAGCTACTATTACAAAACTATATAGAGATACTTTTAATAATCTTTGGATAGGCACACAATCTAGAGGTATTTTCAAGTATAACTTAGACAATAAGAAATTTGATGATTTAAAAAATATAAATAAATTATATGGGTCTGAAAAATACGCTATTAATAGTATTTATGAAGATTTAAACGGAGACATTTGGATTGGGAGTAAGGGTGGACTTATTAAATATTCTCATTCTGACGGAAGCACAAATGTTTATACTAATAATCAATACGACTCAGACTCGTTAGTAAATACTAGTGTTCAAAGTATATATAGAGATAGAGAAGGGTTAATGTGGATAGGTACTTATAGTGGTATAAGTATTTTAAATCCAAATCAGTACTTTATAAATTATAAAAAGAGACCTTTTGAAGATAATTCCTTAAGTGGTAACTCAATTGGAGGGATTTATGAAGATAAGGATGGGACACTTTGGATAGGTACAAATAACAACGGTTTAAATGCTTATAATAAAAAGACTGGAAAAGTTAAACAATACACATTTGATCCTAAAAATAAAAATTCTATTCCAAGTAACACTTTGTTTCAAGTAACAGGAGATAGTGAAGGAAATATTTGGGTTGCTACAAAAGATGGGATGGCGAGTTTAGACCCAAGGACTGATGAAATAAAAAGATATTACCACTTAGATAATAAAAATTCATTAATTCATAATGACGTTCGGGATCTTTATTTTGATAAAAAGGGTCAGCTTTGGATAGGAACTCGTGATGGGTTAGATGTTTTAGATCCAAAGACTGGGAAATTTACAAATTTAAACAATATATTTATAGACAATAATGTAGGAGAAACTTACGTTAGAAGAATATTTGAAGACTCTAAAGGAAACTTCTGGTTTGGAATGGGCTGGAATGGCGGCTTAATAAAATATAATCCTGATTCTAAAAAAGTAAAAGTTTATAAAAATCAATCAGGTAATCTAGAGTCTTTAAGTAATAATGCTGTTAAAGGGATAAATGAAGATAAAAATGGTTTTATTTGGGCTACAACCTCTTATGGAATATGTAAGTTAGATCCAAAAACTGATAAATTTACGACGTATACTGAAAAGAATGGTTTAGCAAATGATTATACATATGGCATATTAATTGATAATTATAATAATTTGTGGATAAGTACAAATGGTGGCTTATCTAAGTTTAATCAAAAAACAGAAACCTTTGATAATTACACGGTGGTAGATGGACTTCAAAGTAACGAGTTTAATGGTACAGCTGAATTTAAAAATAAAGATGGGGAAATGTATTTTGGAGGAATAAATGGAGTTACAGCATTTTTTCCAGATGATGTTAGAAGAGATGCAAAAGATGATGTAAAGGTAACAATATCTAGCTTTAAGGTTTACAATAACAATGATATTAAATTTAGTGATGATATAAGCCTTAAAAACAATGAAAATACTTTTTCAATTGAATTTTTTAAGCCCTATTATAGCAATTTAGGAAAAAGTAACTATGAGTATATGCTTGAAGGCTTTGATAAAGATTGGATATATTCAGGGCAAAGAAATTATGTAAGTTATACAAATTTACCATCTGGACATTATAAGTTTAAAGTAAGAACTAGTAATGGGATGGGTGAAGTTAGTGATGTACGCGAATTTAAGATTAACATAAAAGAAGCTTGGTATAAAAGTAAAGTAGCTTATGTTATTTATTTAGCAATAATTTGCGCTATTGTATTTTTTACTGTAAACTACGTTAAAATACTTGGCGGTTTAGTTAGAGTTAGAACTATTCAATTAAATAAAGAATTAGTTGAAAAAGATACTTTAAATAAGGAACTAATAAAAGCAGAAGAATTTAGAAACACGTATATAGTTAACTTATCTCATGAATTAAGAACACCACTTAATGTAATACTATCGTCAGAGCAGTTAATAACAAGTTTAAATAACTCTGAAAAAGGTATTAAAAAAGATGATATAAATAGATATATGGGAATTATTAAAATGAATTCTAATACCTTATTAAAGGTTATTAATGATTTAATAGATAGTTCTAAAATAAAGGCAGGACAATATAGATTAAAATGTGAAAAAGTAGACATAGTATATCTTTTAGAAGAGGTTGCACTTTCTATGAAAGTTTATATTGAGGAAAATGGACTAGATCTTATAATAGACCCAGATGTGGAAGAAAAGACAATAGTCTGTGACCCTACAGAGATTGAAAGATGCATTATAAATCTTATTTCTAATGCTGTGAAATTTACACCAGAGGGTGGTAGTATTTATATTGGATTTAAAGATAATGGAGATACTGTAGATTTAATTGTAAAAGATACTGGTATCGGAATATCAAAAGAAAACCAAAACGTGATTTTTGATAGGTTTGCCCAAGTTGAAGCGATAGTATCTAGTAAGCATTGTAGTAGTGGTATAGGGCTTACTTTAGTTAAGAATTTAGTTGAACTTCATAATGGTAAAATATCCGTAGAGAGTGAAGAAGGAAAGGGTTCTAAATTTATAATAACTCTTCCTGTAAATTACGAAAATAAAGAATAAGTATAAGAGAAGTTAGAATAATTCTAACTTCTTTTTTAACGTATAGGAAAGTATAAAATTATAATTAGAATAAATTTGAAAGTCAACATTAAAATAAGGTTTTTCAAGTCAAAAAGTGAGGTTATTAGATAGTGTGGCAGAGCCACTTTTTTTATTTTATGAAGATATAATAAAAACATAAATTAAGTAAATAATAAAAAGTGAAAGGTTCAAGAAAATTATAAATAATATTAATTATTTCTTAACAACTACTACAGATAAATGTAGTATTATGTATATAAAGAAAGAAATTTAAGGAGTGATAAAAATGGAAATAACAGCACAAGGACAAAAAATTACTATAAGAGGGGCAGAGGTTAGGGTAGGAGAACAAGCACCTGATTTTGTAGTATATGATAATGATTTAAAACCTGTAAAATTAAAAGATACAGAAGGTAAAAGAGTATTTTTAACTGTACCTTCATTAGATACACCAGTTTGTGATTTAGAAGTAAAAAGATTTAATAAAGAAGCTGCAAAATTAGAAGATGTAACTATTTATGTAGTTTCAATGGATTTACCTTTTGCACAAAAAAGATGGTGTGGACTTGAAGATGTAGAAAATGTTAAAACTCTATCAGATTACAAAGATAGAAGCTTTGGTGAAAACTATGGAGTATATATAGAAGAAATGGGACTTTTAGCTAGAGCAACATTCATATTAGATGAAAACAACAATGTTAAGTTTGTTGAATATTGCAAAGATATAAGTGATCATCCATCTTACGATGAAATTTTAAAAGCATTAAAAGAACTTTAATTATTTAAGTGTACTTAGTATCAAAAGAGATACAAATTTCTATAATATAGTGAGAGATTAATATAAAGGAAGTATTATATGAACCCACTAATAAATATGCTTATGAACGGAATGGGTCCTATGATGGGTGGTATGAATCCTCTTGCAGGCCTAATGGGTGGTATGAATCCTAATATGGGAGGAATGCAAAACATGATGGGCGGTATGCAGAATATGATGGGAGGCATGCAAGGTATGGGTGGAAATCCACTATTAAATATGCTTATGAACGGATTTTCTGGAATGCAAGGAAATAGGATGAATCCTATGCAAAACGGAATGAATAATAACATGAACCAGAATATGAGAAATAATAATATGAACTCTAATATGGGAAATAACATGAATGGTAACATGGGAAATAACAACATGATGGATATGTTATTAAACGCGATGCAAAATGGAAACATGCAACCTCAAAACATGCAAAATGGGATGAATAATCAAAACAGAAGCATGAATGGGAACAACGTAGATGTTAACGAGCTACTTAATATGCTAATGAATAACGGTGGAAATTACAACCAAAATATGGGCGGTAACATGAATAATAACATGAACGGTAATATGAATGGAAATAATGGGAACGGTAGAAGAAGGCATAGAAGGTAGGTTAAAAGGAAACTGATTAAATCAGTTTCCTTTTTGATGAATAAAGTATTGATAAATGCTAAAAATATTAAAGTAATTAATATTAAAGAGGTGTTTATCAATGGATTTAAAAGGAAGTAAAACAGAAAAAAACCTTATGGAGGCTTTTAAAGGTGAGTCTGCAGCTAGAAATAAGTATACTTTTTATGCAAAAGAAGCTAGAAAAGAAGGATGTAACGTTATAGCAGATGTTTTTGAAGAAACTGCCCACAACGAAATGGCACACGCTAAAATATGGCTAAAGCTATTAAATGGTGGTGAAATGCCAAATACTTTAGACAATTTAAAAGATGCATATAGCGGAGAAAACTACGAATGGACAGATATGTATAAAGAGTTTTCAGAAACAGCAAAAGAAGAAGGCTTTGAAAAAATAGCGTTTTTGCTAAATGAAGTTGGAAAGATCGAAAAAAAGCATGATGAAAGATATAAATTATTATATGAGTTATTAAATTCAGGAAAAATTTTTAAAAAAGATAAAAAGGTAGAGTGGAGATGTCAAAACTGTGGTTACATATTTGAAGGGGAAATAGCCCCTGTTAATTGTCCAGTTTGCGATCATCCTAGAGCATTCTTTGAAATAGTTTTAGAAGATTTTTAAAACCTTAGCATGCTTAAATAAACTAAGCATGCTAAATTTTTTCTTTACTTTATAACCATATAGTTATATAGTTATAAAGTGGAGGTGGAATATGAAAACAATAGATTTAACAAATGGAAAAATTATAAATTCTTTAGTAAAATTATCTCTTCCTATAATAATTACAAATTTTATTCAAACAGCCTATGGTATGATTGATATGATTTGGATTGGAAGACTTGGTAGTGATTCAGTAGCAGCTATTGGAACTGCAAGCTTTTTTATTAATCTTGCGCTTGCAATTTTCACATTAGTTCTAATTGGTACGGGAGTAAAGTTATCTCATGCTATAGGAAAAGATGATAGTGAATCTAAAAGCTTTTATATAAATAATAGTATAGTATTAACTCTTATAATAGGAATAGCTTATACTATATTTTTATGTATATTTAAAAAGAGTTTAATAGGATTTTATGATTTGAATAATCAATACGTAGTAAATATGGCAGAAAATTATTTAGTATTATCTTCCCTTGGAATAATATTTATGTTTTTTAATTCACTATTTACTACTATTTTAAATAGCTATGGAAATAGCAAAATACCATTTAGGGCAAATACTATAGGTTTTATTTTTAATATGGTATTAGACCCGATTTTAATATTTGGAGTTGGAAATTTTAAAGGCCTTGGAGTAAGTGGCGCTGCTATAGCTACCCTTATAGCAAGGATTGTAGTTTTATTAGTTTTTGTTTTTATATCATATAAAAATATAAAAAATATATTTAAAGACTTTAAATTAGATTTAAGAAGAGCATTTGAAGTAATAAAGATGGGAGTGCCTATAACTCTTCAAAGAGTAACTTTTATTTTAATTTCTATGGTAATTGCAAAAATAGTAGCTAATTTTGGAGCGACAGCTATTGCAGTTCAAAAGGTTGGAGTTCAAATAGAGTCAATTTCCTATATAACAATTGGAGGACTTCAAGGTGCAATAGCAGCTTATGTAGGGCAAAATTATGGTGCTAAAAAATTCGATAGAATTAAAGAAGGATACTTTAGGGGACTTATTATGACAATTGCTTTTGGAAGTATAGTTTCCTTTATATTTATTTTATTTCCAGAACCAATATTTAAAATATTTTTAAATTCTAATGAAGCTCTAACTATGGGTTCAAGTTATATGAAAATACTTGGTATATCACAAGTATTTATGTGTATGGAACTCTTTACTGTAGGGGCTTTTAATGGGATAGGGAAAACATTTATACCGCCTATAATAAGTGTGATTTTTAGTGCGCTTAGGATACCTTTTGCTATAATTTTATCAAAGAGCTATCTATTTGGAATAGATGGTATATGGTTAAGTATTAGTATAAGTAGTATATTTAAAGGTGTAATACTTGTTATATGGTTTATGTTTAATTTTAAAAAGTTAAAAAAAGAGGTGCAATAATATGGATAAATTTTTGAAAATGATAAACGAAAATAATTTTAAAAGTAAATTTAAAAAAGGTAATTTTGGAATAGAGAAAGAAAATATACGGGTAGATAAAAATGGAGAAATTGCATCTACAGATCATCCAAAGATATTTTTAGAAGATAATGAATTTATAAAAAGAGACTTTTCAGAAAGTCAAATAGAACTTGTAACGCCAGCTGTATCTACTGTTTTAGAAGCTTATAATTATATTAGAAATCTTCATAATATAGCTTCTTTAGAACTTAATAGTGGTGAGTATCTTTGGCCTCAAAGTAATCCACCTGTAATTACAGATGTTAATAAAATAAAGGTTGCTAAACTTAATAATTTAGAAGAAGTTAAATATAGAGAAAACTTAATGCAAAAATACGGTGCAAAGAAACAATTAATAAGTGGAGTTCATTTTAATTTCTCCTTTAAAGAAGATCTTTTAAAAGATATATATAATACTCTAAACTGCAATAAAACATTTAGAGAATTCAAGGATGATTTATATTTTAAAATTGGAAGAAACTTTTTAAAGTATAAATGGTTTTTAGTTTATTTAACTGGTGCAAGCCCAGTTTTTCATAAAAGCTACTGTAATAAATGTACTAAGTCAAGTGAGAGAATAGGAAGAGAAGATTATTACTTAAAGGGAATCTATTCTTTAAGAAATAGTAAATGCGGATATAAAAATAATGAAGATTATTATGTATCATATAATGATTTAAATAGTTATGTAGAAGATGTTTATAGATTAATCCAAGATAAATGCATTCAAAGTGCAAAAGAATACTATAGTCCTATAAGATTTAAAACAAAAAATCCTAAAAATGTTTTAGAGAATTTAAAAAAGGATGGAGTAGAGTATATAGAAATAAGGATGTTAGATTTAGACCCTACGGAGCAATGTGGTGTTTCACTTGATACTTTATATTTAATGCATTTATTTCTTTTATATACTGCTTTTAAAGATGATGAAAAATATACTATAGAAGTACATAATGAAATAATAGAAAATGATAATAAAACTTTAGATAATAAAGATGAAAAATTTGTAAAAATTGATGGGAAAGATGTCTTAATTGAAGAAGCAGGGTTTAAAATAATAAGTGAACTCCAAAAAATAGTAGATACTTTATTTCATGGTGATGAGGAATATAAAAAGGTTTTAGATATAGCAAAGATAAGATTTTTAAAACCAGAGACTACAATTTCAAGTAGAATTATAAAGGATATAAGAGAAAGTAAGTACTCAGATTACTTTATAGACCTTTCTAAAAAATATTTAGAAGAAAGCAAAAAAGAAGCATTTAAATTAATCGGTTATGAAGATTTTGAACTATCAACTCAAATTTTAATTATTGATGCTTTAAAAAATGGAATCAAATTTGATATTTTAGATAGAGATGAAAATTTTATATCTCTAAACTATAAAGGACATACTGAGTATGTAAAACAAGCAACTAAAACTTCTAAAGATAGCTATATTACGGCATTAATTATGGAAAATAAACTTGTGACTAAAAAAGTTTTAGAAAAGAATAATATAAGAGTGCCTAAGGGTGGATATTATGAAAAAATAGATGATGCTTTAGAAGATTTTTATAAATATGAAAATAAGGCTTTAGTTGTAAAACCTAAAACAACTAATTTTGGAATAGGAATTAGTATATTTAAAGCTTCACCTTCTTTTAAAGATTATAAAAGAGCAGTTGAAATTGCATTTTCAGAGGATAGGTCTATTTTAATTGAAGAATTTATAGAAGGTAAAGAATATAGATTTTTAGTTATAGAAGATGAAGTTGTAGGAATACTTCATAGAGTTCCTGCAAACGTAACAGGAGACGGAGAAAAGACTATAAAAGAACTTGTAGAAATTAAAAATATGGACCCATTAAGAGGAAAGGGTTATAAAACTCCTTTAGAAAAGATAAGTCTTACAGAGATAGAAGAAACATTTTTAAAAGAATCTAATAAAGATTTTAATTATATTCCTAAAAGTGGAGAAGTAGTTTATTTAAGAGAAAACTCAAATATTAGTACTGGTGGGGATAGTATTGATTTTACTGATGATATAGATGAAAGTTATAAAAAGATTGCAATAGAGTGTGCTAAAACTGTAGATGCTAAAATTACTGGTGTAGATGTAATGATTAAAAATATTAAAGAAAAAGCAAATATAAATAATTACGGAATAATAGAAATTAACTTTAATCCAGCTATCCATATTCATTGTTTCCCTTATAAAGGAATAAATAGAAAGGTTTCTGAAAAGGTATTAAAGTTATTATTTAAGGAGATTAATTTTAATGAAAGATACGGCATGTGAATTTTTTAAAGCATTAGGTCATCCACTTAGAATTCAGATAGTAAAGGAATTATATGATGGACCTACTTGTGTATGTCATATAAACGATAATATAGAATCTTCTCAAGCAAACATTTCAAAACATCTTAGGATTTTAAAAAACGGAAATGTTTTATCTTGCAAAAAGGTTGGAATGTATACTTACTATAGTCTAACTGATGAAAAAATTAAAGATGTTGTAAAGATTGTTGAAGAAATGATGAAATAAAATGTGAGGTGCTTTAATGAAAATTATAAATAACTACAGATATAGTGGAGATTTCTTTAAGGGGAATCTTCACACACATACAAAAGAAAGTCCTTGTGGACATTATGATTTAGAAACAATAATAAATATGTATACTAGCTACAAAATGGAATATGATTTTTTAGCTATAACTGACCATTATAGAATTACTGATTTAAGTAAATATAAAAACAGAGACGATATTCTTTTAATAAATGGAGTAGAATTTAAAAAATCTAATCATCAAACTTTAGGTATAAATGTTAAAGAATATTTTGATGATGAATTAAATGATTCAAACCATAATGAACTATTTAAAAAAGTAAATGATTTTGGAGGAATAAATATAATTTGTCATCCTCATATGGGAAAAGAAGATTATTGGACATTTGAAAGATTAAATGAGCTTTATGGATATGTTGGTATAGAAATATTTAATAATAACGTTAGAATGGATTGTAAGGGAAGAGCTACTGCTACTGATTTATGGGATGAACTATTATCAAGTGGTAAAAAAGTATTTGGTTTTGCAAATGATGATATGCATATTTTTTCAAGAGCAGGTGGGGCTTATAACTATGTTTTAGCAGAAGAAAAAAGCATAGAATCTATTTTAAATGCAATTAAAAGAGGAAGTTTTTATGCGTCTTTTGGAGTTAAGGTTAAAAATATTAAAGTAGAAGATAATATAATATCTTTAGAAAAAGGCGATGAGAGAGTTCCTTATGTATTTTTTAAATTTATTTCGAAAAATGGTGAGGTTTTAAAAGAAGAAAAGGGAGTGAAGGCTTCTTACAAAGTTAAAGGAAATGAAGGCTATGTAAGAGTAGAAGTTTATAGGGAAGATGGAGCGCGTGCTTGGCTACAACCTTTCTTCATTGAAAACTAAAAGGAGAATTGTTTTGGATAATAAATATGTATATTTAAATCATTTAAATGTTGCTAGAACCTTTATTGAAGAAGGAAATAAGCTAAAGGGGCTTAAATTTTATAAAAAAGCATATAGTTTTGATTTTGGTAAAAATGATATAGAACTACTTTTAGATATGGCACTTATCTACCACGAATTTAAACAATATAATCTTGCAAAAGAAAAGTATGAGGAAGTTTTAAAATTAGACCCTCTTGAAGAGAGAGCCTTTTACGGTCTTGGAACTTTATATGATGATAATAGAAAATATAATGCTGCAAAAGTTTATTATAAGAAGGCTATAGAATTAAATGAAAATTATGATAAGGCATATTTCTTTTTAGCTAATATCTACGATGAAGAAGGAGATAAAGAAGAGGCAATAAGACTTTATAAAAAGACTTTAGAAATAAATGAAAATGATCTTTGGGCAAATGCTAACCTTTCTTGTATTTATGAAGAAAAACAGGATTATAAAAATGCAAAAATGTATATAGATAATGCACTTAAAATAGATAAAAATAATTTTAGGATTTTATTTAATGCAGGTGTGGTTTATAAAAATTTGGGATATGAAAAAGAAGCTATGGAGTTTTACAGAAAATCAATTTTAAAAAATCAAGAATTCCCATTTAGTTATTTAAATTTAGGCGTTATCTATAGAGAAAGAGAAGATTATAAAACTGCTATAAAAATAATTACAGAAGGAATAAAAAACAACAAAGAAACGGCTTTTCTTTATTATAATAGAGGATGCTTTTATTCTATTATAAAAGAAAAAGAAAATGCTTTTAAAGATATATTAAAAAGTATAGAATTAGATGATTTCTTTATTGAATATATGAAAAAAGATAAAGAACTTGATTCTATAAGAGATTTAAAAGAATATAAACTTTTATTCTTTTAAAATTATAAAGTAGGTGATTTCTTGTCAAACATAAAAAGAATATTTTATATTATAATGGCGATAATTTCATTATTTATTGGAATAATAGGCATAATACTACCAGTTATCCCAGCTTATATATTTTTTGGAATAACAGTATTTTGTTTGATGAGAGTATCAAAGAGGTTTTCAGCTTGGGTAAAAAGTACAAAAATCTATAATGAACATATTAAAAAGTACGTAGATAAATTTATTAATTGGAAAAATAAGAAAAAAGGCGGTCTAAAATAGACTGGCTTTTTTTATTGGTTTAATATTGTGATATAATACTAATTAAAGTTACTTAAAGAAAGAGGAATAATATGAAATCATTAGTTTTAGCAGAAAAACCTTCTGTAGGAAGAGATATAGCAAAAGTTTTAAAATGTAATAAAAATAAAGGTAGTTTTATAGAAGGTGATAAATATATAGTTACTTGGGCCCTTGGACATTTAGTAGGGCTTCAAGACCCAGAAAGATATTCAGATAAATATAAAAAATGGAGTATGGAAACTCTACCTATGCTTCCAAAGCATATGAAAATTGAAGTTTTAAGAAAAACATCAAAACAATATAACGAAGTTAAAAAGCTTTTATTTAGAGAAGATGTAAAAGATATTATAATAGCGACTGATGCCGGTCGTGAAGGGGAATTAGTTGCAAGATGGATCTTAGAAAAAGCACATTCTAATAAGCCTATTAAGAGACTTTGGATTTCATCTCAAACTAATAAAGCGATATTAGATGGATTTAATAATTTAAAAGATGGAAGACTTTATGATAATTTATTTAAAGCTGCAGTATGCAGAGCAGAGGCTGATTGGTTAGTTGGATTAAATGTAACTAGAGGATTAACTTGTAAATACAACGCTCAGCTTTCAGCTGGTAGAGTTCAATCTCCGACTCTAAGCCTTATAGTAAATAGAGAAGATGAAATTAAAAACTTTAAACCAAAAGAGTATCATACTATAAATGTAAAAGCTGATAAATGTAATTTTACTTGGGTAAATAAAGATAATAACGGAAGAATATTTGATTTAGATTTTAGTAAAAGATTAGAAAATAAATTAAAAGGTTCAAATCTTAAAATAGTAAACGTAAATAGCAAGGATAAAAAGGCTTATCCTAAAGCTTTATATGATTTAACTGAACTTCAAAGAGATTGTAATAGAATGTATGGATTTTCAGCAAAACAAACACTTAATGTTATGCAAAGGCTATATGAAAATTATAAGGTTTTAACTTATCCTAGAACTGATTCAAGATTTGTAACTACAGATGTTGTAGGAACTTTAAAAGATAGAGTTAAAGCTGTAGCTATAGGTGAATATAGAGGGATTTGTGAAAATATATTAAAAAAAGATATCAAAGGAAACAAAAGCTTTGTAGATAACTCAAAGGTTTCTGACCACCACGCTATTATTCCAACAGAAGAAAGAGGGAATTTAGCTCTTTTAAGTTTAGATGAAAGAAGAGTATATGATTTAGTAGTTAAAAGATTTTTAAGCCACCTTATGAGTGCATACACTTATGTTGAAACTACTTTAGAAGGTGAAATCAATGGTGAAAGATTAATTGCTAAAGGAAGAGTTGAAAAAGATAAAGGATTTAAAAAGCTTTATGATAAGTCAGAAGAAGAGGATTCTTTAGAAGATATAAAAAATCAGACTTTACCTGTTATAAATAAAGGTGATGAAATAAACGTTAAAGAGATAGAAGTTAAAAAGAATCATACAACTCCACCTTCAAGATTTAACGAAGCTACACTTTTATCAGCTATGGAAAACCCACAAAAATATATAACTGTAGATAAAGAATCAGCAAAAACTCTAAATCAAACTGGAGGGCTTGGAACCGTTGCTACAAGAGCTGATATTATAGAAAAATTATTTAATTCTTTTGTAATTGAAAAAAAGGGTAAAGATATATATCCAACTTCAAAAGGGAAGCAACTTATAGATTTAGTACCAGAAGATTTAAAATCACCACTTCTTACAGCGGAATGGGAAAGAAGACTTGAAGCTATAAGTAAGGGAAAAGAAGATTCAAATATGTTTTTAAAAGAAATAAGAAACTATACAGTTGCTTTAGTTCAAAACATAAAACTTGATGAAAATAAGTTTAAGCATGATAATTTAACAGGTAAAAAATGCCCTGAGTGCGGTAAATACATGCTTGAAGTTAAAGGAAAACAAGGTAAAATGTATGTTTGCCAAGATAGAGAGTGCGGACATAGAGAAAATATTTCAAGAATTACAAATGCAAGATGCCCAGAATGTAAGAAAAAATTAGAACTTAGGGGTTCAGGAGAAGGTAAAATATACGTTTGTCCTGGGGATAACTGTAATTTTAGAGAAAAAGAATCTGTATTTAAAAAGAGATTTGAAAAAAATAGTAAGGTAAACAAAAGAGAAACTAATAAAATAATGCAAAAAATGAAAAAAGAAGCGGAAGCTGATATTAACAATCCGTTTGCTGCTCTTTTAAAAGATTTTAAATAAAATTTTAGACACCAATATAAAATATTGGTGTCTATTTTTACTTTCTTTTATTATTGTTATATAATTTAACTATTTCAAACCAAGATGTTGAAATAAATCCTATAAGCGCGGCTATTAAAAATGAGTTTAAACTTAAATAGGTAGTTTTAAATATTTGGTGAAAGTAAGGTATATATATTATTGACAATAAAATCAATAAAGCGATGCTGTTTATATAAAACCTTGCTTTGTTTTGTTTTTCTTTAAAAATACTAAAGATATATTTAGTATTTGACCTATTAACTAAAACTAAAAATATATTAGCAATTATTAAAACAACTAATGAAAATGTTCTAGAATAGTCTTCACTAGCACCAGAATTTATTAAATAGTAAAAAGGTAAAAATGATGCTAGAAACATAACTGTTCCTTGAATTATAACTTTTATAGCTAAGGGTTTAGTTAATAGTGGTTCATCTTTAGGGCGAGGTGGTTTTTCCATAATATATTCCTCTTTAGGCTCACCTTCAAAAACTATAGAACAAGTAGGGTCTAGGATTAATTCTAAAATAACTATATGAACTGGAAGAAGTATTTGTGGAATATTAAAAATTGGTGCAAACAAAGCTAGCGCCATTATAGGGATGTGGATTACCATAATATAGACCATAGCTTTTCTTATATTATCATAAACTCGTCTTCCATCTTCTATAGAATTTACTATTGTAGTAAAATTATCATCCATTAAAATCATATGAGAAGCTTCTTTTGCAGCCTCTGTTCCTCTTTTTCCCATAGATATACCAATATCAGCATTTTTAAGAGCGGGGGCATCATTAATTCCGTCACCTGTCATAGCGACTACTTCACCATTTTTCTTAAGAGCATTTACAATTCTCATTTTGTGACTTGGAATTACTCTTGAAAATATATTATAATTTTTTACAGCTTCTTCAAGTTCAGAATCACTCATTTTATCTATAATATCGCCGTTTAATGTTTTAGAATTTGAAGAAAGACCAATTTGAGTTCCTATAGAAATTGCGGTTTTTGAATAATCGCCAGTTATCATTATCACTCTAACTGAAGCTTTCTTGCATATTTTTATTGCATCAGTTACAAAAGGCTTTGGAGGATCTTGAAGTCCTATAAGTCCTTTAAATTCTAAATTGTACTCTGAGATATCTTCATTAACTTTCTTTGAATATCCATCGCAAAAGGCTAAAACACGTAATCCTTTCTTTGCCATAGAATCAACATCTTCTAAAATTTTTAATTTTTCTTTTTTATCTAAGTTAGAAATATCTAGCATCTTTTCAGGGGAACCCTTAGATGCTATATAATATCCGCCATCTACTATATACGCATTTGCCATTTTTTTAGTTTTAGAATCAAAAGGATAACTTTTAGTTAGTTTTAAAGAATAAAAATCATCTAAATCAGTAATTTCTTTTGAAAAGTTAATTATTGCTTTTTCCATTGGGTCATAAGGATTTCTTTCAGAGGATAAGACTAATAATTTTATAAAATCTAAATCATTAACAGTATTTAAAGGAATGTTATTAAAATTTTGATAAACTGAAGTTACACTCATTTTATTTTGAGTTATAGTCCCTGTTTTATCAACGCAAAGAACTGTAGTAGAACCTAATGTTTCAACTGCTGGAATTTTTCTAATTAAGGTATTTTTTTTAGCTAGCCTGAAAGCTCCAAGTGAAAGGAATACAGTTAAAACTACAGGGAATTCTTCGGGTATTATAGCCATTGCAAGGGTAATGCCAGATAATATGCTTTTTATAATGTTATTAGTGTAAAGAAATGAAAATATAATAACAGAAATACATAAAATAAGACCTAAGATTGCAAGGTTTTTAACAAGTTTTGATACCTTGTTTTGTAGGGGAGTTTTTGATTCTTTAGTCATACTTATAGCTAGTCCTATTTTTCCATACTCAGTATCTTGTCCAATTTTTTCTACCTTAGCTATAGAACTTCCGAAAGTAGCTAAGGTACCTGCATAAAGTAAGTATTTTTTAAAGTGATTATTATCTTTTATTGATTTAGATTTTGGTGTTTTAAATACAGGTATGCTTTCTCCAGTTAATGATGATTCATCTACAGAAAAGTTTGAAGCTTCTAAAACAGAACAATCAGCTGGAATTCTATCACCCTCAGTTAAATAGATAATATCACCTGGTAATAGCTCTGTACTATTTATTTTAAATTTTTTACTATTTCTAATTACAGTTACTTTAGGTGATGTTAAATCTTTTAAAGCCTCCATAGTTTTTTCAGTTTTCCATTCTTGAACAAAAGTTATAGTAGCTATAAAAGAAATAAATATAAACATAATTAAAGCTTCTCTAGGCTCGCCTAAAATAAGATAAATAAGGGAAGTGAAAACTAAAAGTAAAAACATAGGCTCCTTAAAAACACTTAAAAACTTTTTAAAAGGGTTTATCTTAGTGGTTTTAATAAGTTCATTATATCCATATTTTCTTCTTAATTTAGATATTTCTTCATCATTTAATCCGGTATAGTTAATCATAAAAAGTTCCTCCTATTCTCAATTAATAATTTTATAATAATTATAATATGCTTATAATCCAATAATGTCAACAAAAATTCATTAGAACATATTATCAATTGATAATAAAATCTAACTATATTTAAAACTTTACAATTTGTTTAAATAGGTTAATTGTAAATATGTTAACAGAAAGGTATAATTTGTATGTATAAAAGAAAAAGGGGAGTTAATGATGAAATTACAAAAAGATTTACCAACTATTTTTAACGAGTTTGGAGAGGTAAGAAGAAATGGTTTTATAAAAGCTAAAGAGCTTAAAGATCAAGGAGTTCCGCTTATTGGAGTTTTTTGTACTTATTTTCCACAAGAATTAGCCTTAGCTTTTGGCGCACAAACGGTATCGCTTTGTGCAAGTTCTGATGAAACTATAAGTGATGCAGAAAAGGATTTACCAAGAAATTTATGTCCATTAATTAAGTCAAGTTATGGATTTGGTAAAACTGACAAATGTCCATATTTTTATTTTTCAGATTTAGTTGTAGGAGAAACAACTTGTGATGGAAAGAAAAAAATGTATGAGTATATGAAAGAATTTAAACCTGTTTCTATTATGGAACTTCCAAACAGCCAAAGCGAAGAAGGATTAAAACTTTGGAAAAATGAAATCGTTAAGATGAAAGAAACTTTAGAAGGAATGTTTAATGTTAAAATATCAGATGATGATATTAAAAGAGCAATAAAAATTAAAAATAATGAAAGAAGAGCAGTAAAGAAATTTTACGAACTTGGAAAAAAGGATCCTGTAGTTTTAAAGGGTGAAGATATTTTTAAAGTTTTAAATGGGACTACATTTAGCTTTGATAGAGAAAGTATTCCAAAACAAATGGAAGAATTAATTGAAAAGATAGAAAAAGAGAGTATAAAAAATAAATATCCTAAAAAACCAAGAATATTAATAACAGGATGCCCTTTAGGAACTGCTACAGAAAAAGTTATTAAAGCTATTGAAGACAATGGTGCATATGTAGTTGCTTTTGAAAATTGTAGTGGTGCAAAAGCTGTAGAGGATTTAGTATCAGAAGAAAATCCAGATGTTTTTGAAGCTTTAGCTGAAAAATATTTAAAAATTGGATGTTCTTGTATGACACCAAACCCAAACAGAATAAAATTATTAGATAAAATGATAGATGAATATAAAGTAGATGCAGTTATAGATGTTATATTAACAGCATGCCATACTTATAACGTTGAGACACTTTCTATTAAGAGATTTGTAAATGATAAGAAAGAAAAGCCATATATGAGTATTGAAACTGATTTTTCTACGTCAGATATAGGTCAACTTAATACAAGGATGGCAGCTTTTATTGAAATGCTTTAGGAGAAAAATTAATGTATACTATAGGAATTGATTCAGGGTCTACAACAACAAAAGGAGTACTTTTTGATGGAGAAAAGATTATAAAAAAAGTAATCATAAAAACTAACGCAAAGCCAAAGGAAAGTTTAAATAAAGTTTACGACATGCTCTATAGAGAAGGTGTAAAATACACTGTAACAACTGGTTATGGAAGAAACCTTCTTGAAAGATCGGATAAGTCAGTTACAGAAATAACTTGTCACGCAAGAGGTGCAAACTTTCTAAATCCAAATATAAGAACAGTAATAGATATAGGTGGACAAGACTCAAAAGCAATACTACTTGATAGAGATAAAAATGTAGTAGATTTTCTTATGAATGATAAATGCGCAGCTGGAACCGGAAGGTTTATAGAAGTTATGATGAGAATTTTAGAAGAAGATATAGAAAATCTAGATGTTTTTACTTTAAATAAAAAACCTGTAAATATAACAAGTATGTGTACTGTCTTTGCTGAAAGTGAAATAATAAGTTTGCTTTCAGAAGATAAAGAAAGAGGGGATATAGCCCTTGGGGTTATTAATTCTATCTCTAAAAGAACGGCTAATTTTGTAAGTAGATTAAATATAGAAGGCGATGTATTCTTTAGTGGAGGTCTATCAAAATACGAAATATTTAGAAAAACATTAGAAGAAAACTTAAAAATGAATGTTGTAACAGATGATGCGGCTCAATTTGCTGGTGCTATCGGCGCAGCTGTCATAGGATATAGAAAGATAAAAAATGCTTAGGAAAGTTCCTAAGCATTTTTTAAAAATAAATTATTTATTTTTTCTAAGTTTTTTAAACAAGCATTATAACCATCAGTATAAGCTTTTTCTAATTTAGTTATATCTTTTTCAAAACTTTCAATAGCTTCTTCTTCTTGAGGTCTTATAATAATAGCCTTCCCTAAACTTTCAAGTTCTTCGCAGAATTTAACTGTATCGTTATACATTTTATGTCTATTTAAAAATGAATCTTTAAGTTTTGGATATTTTCTTCCAACTATTTTAGACGCTAAAACATTACTTTTGCCTAAAGTTTTTCTATAACTTTTAGGTCTTGTTAAGATAATTAGGTGTTTGTCATTTCCGTCTTCTATAGCTTTCTTTATTGGGATTGGATCTAAAAGTCCACCGTCGTAATAATCATTACCATTTATTTTAATTGCAGGGAAAAATAAAGGGATTGCGCAAGTAGCTCTTAAAGCCATATTTTTATCATCTCTTATTTTACCGTCTAAATATTCAGTTTTTCCAGTTTTTGCATTAGTAACACCAACTAAAACTCTTCCCTTATAATTTTCTAGAGCGTCAAAATCATAAGGGGAAAGTTTGTTTGGTAATTCATCAAATACAAAATCTAAACCAAATATACTTTTGCATTTTAAAAAATTTCTAAATCCTAAATATCTTTTATCATTCCTATATTTTTTTAGTATTTCTAGATTTCTACCTTTTTGATTAGAAAAATAAGAAAACCCATTTGTAATACCTGCAGAAACTCCAATACAATAAGGAAAAGTTATATTATTATCAATTAAGGCGTCCATAACTCCAGCGCTAAATATAGGTCTAAGAGTTCCGCCTTCTAAAACTAAGCTAACCATACTACCTCCAAAAAATTTATTATAAAATAAAGTATAGACATATTTATTTAAAAATACAATTAATTTATTATTAACTATCTAAAAATGATGCTATAATAAAATATATTAATTAATAGAGAATATTGGAGGAATTATGTTAGTAATATTATCACCTGCAAAGAAGATGGAATTAAAAAGTATAGATAAAAATATAGAATCAAGTTATCCTTTGTTTATAAAAGAAGCAAAGAAATTAAATGATGAACTTAAAAAGCTAAATCCTGATGAATTGGCTAAATATATGAAAATTTCTGATAGCATAGTAAATGAAGTATTTAAACATATTCATAATTTTGATGGGGATGAAAATACTTTCAGCGCAGCATTTGGTTATAATGGGGAGGCTTTTAGAGGTCTTAATATAGAATCTTATAATAAAGAAGATTTAGAATATGCAAATAGTCATTTAAGGATATTATCAGGACTTTATGGAGTTTTAAGACCTTTAGATAAAATTAAAGAATATAGATTAGAAATGGGACTTAAGTATAATTTTCTAGAAGATGAAAGTTTATATAAATACTGGGGCGATAAAATAAATAAATGCTTACTTTTTGATATTAAAAAAACTGAAAGTGATATTTTAGTTAATTTAGCTTCTAAAGAATATTCTAAAAGTGCTAAATTAGGTAATTTAAAAAATATAAAGGTTGTAGAACCTGTATTTAAGGAATTTAAAAATGGAAAATATAAAGTAGTCACAGTCCATGCAAAAAGAGCTAGAGGGCTTATGACTACTTATATTATTAAAAATAGAATAAAAGATATTGAATCTTTAAAAAAATTCGATTTAGAAGGTTATGTATACAGGGAAGATTTAAGTTCTTCTAAAGAACTAGTCTTTACTTTAAATTAGTTTTTTTACTATTATCTCTACCTTTTTTTAATTTCTTATAATTATTAAACATCATAAGAACTACTATTAATAAAGGAATTGCGATAACTAAATATAATAAAAATTTCATTAATTCTCACTCTTTTCTAATAAAGTTTATATACTAAATTGTACATTAATATTATAATATATAGAGTATACTATAATAAAGGATTTTAAAGGAGATACTTATGGAGATAATTATTATATTAAATATAATTATAATTATAGCTATGCTTATATTATTTTTTAAAGCTATGAATATATTTAAAAAAGCAGTAGAAGAAACAGACGAAGAAAAGGTAGAAGTTTTACATAAAAGTGCAAAAAAATATATGAAAATTTCAATATGTCTTGCACCTTTAAGTTTTATAATAACTTCATTTTTACTATTTGGTAGATAGAAAAATTACTTTATTAGCTACATAAAGCTAATAAAGTAATTTTTTTTATTATAAATAGGGCAAAATGGTGTTAAAATAATATTAATAGAATAAATATTATTAAAGGTATAAATAAGGGGTGAGGATATGAAAAAAGTATTGGTGTTTGGTGGGACAAGATTCTTTGGTAAGGAGTTAGTTAAAGACTTATTACTTATAGGTGATGACGTTACAATATTTACAAGAGGTAATGTGTATGATGAGTTTAATGATAGTGTAAAAAGGCTAAAGGGTGATAAAAATTCTATTGATGATTTAAAAAATGCCTTAGAAGGTAAAGAATATGATGTTGTCTATGACACTATTTCATATAGTCCAAGCGACGCTAAAAGAGTTATAGAAGTTTTAAAAGGAAAAACGAAAAAGTATATAGTAATATCTTCTGCTGCCGTTTATGATAAAGGTGAAAATCTAAATGAAAGAGACTTTAATCCTCTTAAGTACGATATAAAACTAGGAGAAAGAGAAGAGTTTTCTTACAAAGAAGGGAAAAGGCTAATGGAATCTTATCTTTTTAAAAATGCACCTTTTAAAGTAATGGCTGTTAGATTTCCAGTTGTAATTGGAAAAGATGATTACACAAATAGGCTTAAAACATATGTTGAAAATGTATGTGATGGAGTAGAAATTGGAACTACTAATATAAAACAAAAAATGAATATAATAAGTCAAGGAGAAGCTGGGGTATTTTTAACTTGGCTTAGAGATTTAGATATTACAGGACCTATAAATGCAACTTGTACTGGAGATGTTTCCCTTGAAGAAATATTAGATATAATTTATGACGAGACATCAAAAGATTATAAGATATCAAAAGAAGAAAATAATAAAACTTCGCCGTATAATGATTATTTAGGTTTAACTATTAGTAATTTAAATATTAAAGAACTCGGTGGATATTTCTTTAAAAATGCAAAAGGTGAATTAGTAGAAAATATTAAAAGATATGCAAAGGAGAAAAAATAAAATGAAAGATACATTTACATTTAATTTAGAAGAGAGTATGGATAACCTTTATAAAGGAGGAGCATTTCTAACGGCGTCAAAAGATGGAAAAGTTAATACTATGACGATTTCTTGGGGTAGTGTTGGATATATGTTTAGAAAACCTGTATTTATGGCTTTAGTTAGGGATTCAAGATATACTAACGAATTTTTAAAAGATGGAGAAGAATTTACAATAAGTATTCCAAAGGAAGATGATAACTTAAAAAAAGCACTTAGTATTTGTGGAACTATTTCAGGAAGAGATAAAGATAAAGAAATCGAAGCGAATATTAAATTCAAAAAATCTAAAAAAATAAATGCTCCGGTAGTAGAAGGATGTTTTAAATATTACGAGTGCAAGATAATATTTAAATCAGTTGTAGATTTAGAAAGTTTAGATAAGGAAATAAAAGAAGCTATATATAAAGGAGAAACTAAAGGACATAACCTATACTTTGGTGAAATAATAGAAACTTATTAAAACGTGCATTTAGCACGTTTTTTTTTATAAAGTGAAAGCATTAGTAACTTATGTGTAAATGTTATCATATAATAAACTAAAAAAACAAAGAGGAGATTACTATGGGATATATAGGATTATTAGTAGTAGGTTTGGTTTTAATTTTAGTATCACTATTTGTATTTTTTAGTAGATTAAACTTTTATAAAAATGGAAAAAGGATAGTTGGAGAAATAATCGATATAAAAGAATATGATGAACCTATAGTAGATAAATATCACGATGTAACTTTTGTTAAAATATATAAGCCTGTAATTAAATTTATATCAGAGGAAGAGGAAATAACATTTATTTCAGATGATGAATTTGGAAATGATGAAATAAAATTAGGAGATAAAATTACTGTAGTTTACGATAAAGGAAGAAGAAAAGGTATATTTTTAGATAGAAAAATAGACTTTTTAAAATTCCCTTTATATATTTTCTTAATAGCTATACTTTTTCTAAGTTTTTCGTTAACATTATACCTTTTATAGCTAAATACCACTTAATACCATACACAATTTAAAAACAATATAGTATAATAATTTAAAAAAGAACAAGCCCATATATATCTGATAATACGGTTCAGATGTTTCTACGAAAAAACCTTAAATTTTTTAACTATGGGTAAATCAAAGTCTTATTTATTATTAAAGCTAGAGTTGATTTACCTATAAATCGGCTAGTTTTTTTATATAACTTTTTAGGAGGACTTTGATGAAAAACAAACTAGAGAAATTTTTCAAATTAAAAGAAAATAAAACTGACGTAAAGACAGAAGTTATAGGTGGTTTAACAACATTTGTAACTTTTGCTTATGCACTTCTTGTTATTCCAAACATCTTAAAGATGGGTGGTATGAATGCACAAGGGTTAAAAGGGGATGCAGCTTTAAATTTATCTATGTCAACTGATCCTATAATAGCTTCGGCTTTTGCATCAGTTTGTATTGCAGCGGCTGTTGGAACTCTTATTATGGCTTTAAGAGCTAATTTACCCTTTGTATTAGCACCAGGCCTTGGACTTGTTTCATTCTTTTCTTATAATATTTGTTTAAAACTTAATTTTACATGGCAAGAAGGTCTTGCAGCTGTATTTATTTCAGGAATTTTATTTATAATAATAACTTTAACATCTATTAGAGAAAAGATAGTTTCAGCTATTCCACAAAACTTAAAGTATGCAATAACAGCTGGAATTGGATTATTTATATCATTAATAGGACTTAAAAGTGGTGGGTTAGTAGTTGCAAGCCCAGGAACTCTTGTAGCTTTTGGAGATTTTAAAGATAAGGCAGTAATTTTAACAATAATCGGACTTGTTATTGGAATTGTATTAATGGCAAGAAAAGTAACAGGTGCTATGTTAATTAGTATAATAATAACTACTTTAATAGGAATTCCTATGGGAGTTACTAATCTTCAAGGTATGCATATATTTTCAATGCCAACTATAGGAGATACTTTTTTTGCAATGGATATAAAAGGTTTATTAACTAGTAATGGTGATGGAGTTTTAGGTGCATTATTAACGGTATTTATGGTTGTAATAACTTTAAGCTTAGTAGATTTATTTGATACGATAGGAACTTTACTTGGAACTGCGCAAAGTTCTGGTATGCTTACAGAAGATGGTGATGTAAAAAATTTAAGAAAAGCACTTGAATCTGATGCAGTTGGTACAACTTGCGGTGCAGTTCTTGGAACTACAACCTTAGCAACTGTTGTTGAATCAGCAGCTGGAATATCAGCTGGTGCAAGAACAGGATTATCAAACATAGTTGTTTCGATAATGCTTGTATTATCATTATTCTTTAGTGGAGTTGTTGGAATAGTTCCACAAAGTGCTACTGCTCCAGCTTTAGTTATCGTTGGAATTTTAATGATGGGAGCTGTTTCAGAAATAGATTTTAGTGATTTTACAGAAGCGGTACCTGCATTTTTCACAATAGCTATGATGCCATTTACTTATTCAATTGCAAATGGTATTGCAGTTGGTATGATATTTTATCCTATAGTTAAAATAGCAACTGGTAAAGGTAAAGAGGTACATAAAATACTTTATGTATTCGCATTATTATTTATTTTAAGATTTATTTTAATGCCAGATTAATTTAAGATATAAAAAAAGAGAAGGGAGACCTTCTCTTTTTTATATCTTAAAATTTATTTAATTAGCATATTTTGAATTTTAGCTTTTAGAAAAATAACTAAAGAGAGGATAAAAAATAAAAGTTAATGAAAAATATTAAGTAAATAGAAAGTAGAAAATGAAAAAAATATTCCATTGAAATGTGTAAACAAGCAACTTTAGGGAAGATATTAAATTATTAAGAAAAAATAAATAAGTTTGAATATCAAAATATTTTATTGACAAAACACTTTGAATACATTATAGTTTGATTATCAAAAGATTTGATTTATAAAATATTTGACATGGATTGAATTATCAGGTGAAAGGAATTATTATTATAATTAGCTTATTAAATGAACAAAATGGAGGACTTATTTAAAATGGAAAAGAAGAAACAGATATTAAATGAATTATTAGTGCAAATATTTAACGATATACTTCAAATCGAAGAGCAAGCATTAAAGCAAGGGGTTTTAAACGATTTGTCAGTTACTGAGATTCACACTTTAGATGCAATTGGTATGTATTCTGAAAAAACTATGTCAGAAGTTGCTCAAACTTTAAAAATAACAGTAGGAACACTTACAACTGCAATAAACAAACTTATTAAAAAAGGTTATGTTGAAAGAAAGAGAATTGAGGAAGATAGAAGAGTCGTGTTAATAAAACTTACTAAAAGAGGCAAGCTTGCTTATAGATTGCATGAAAAGTTTCATAACGATATGATCAATGCAACTATAGAAGGATTATCACCTGAGGAAGAAAAAGTCCTAATATCATCACTTGAAAGATTAAATGAATTCTTTAAAGTCGAGTATAATTTAAAAGATTAAGGAGAAAAAATATGAAAGAAGTAAAGATAAGTAGCATAGGCGCATATTTACCTCCCAAAATCGTAACAAATAACGATTTGAGTGAACTTGTAGAAACTAACGATCAATGGATAGTTGAAAGAACTGGAATTAGTGAAAGAAGAGTTTCAACTGGTGAAAATACTTCAAACATTGCACTTGAAGCTTCTAAGATAGCTTTAGAAAGAGCAAATGTTAAAGGAGAAGATATTGATTTAATTATAGTAGCTACAATCACTCCTGACTCATTTACACCTTCTGTTGCGTGTATGGTCCAAAAAGAAATAGGAGCAAAAAAAGCAACTGCTTTTGATATAAATGCTGCTTGTACTGGATTTATTTATGCATTAGAAGTATGTATGGGTTTACTAAAGAGTGGAAAGTATAATAAAGCATTAGTAGTTGGTGCAGAAACTCTTTCTAAAATAGTAGACTGGACTGATAGAAGAACTTGTATTTTATTTGGAGACGGTGGAGGAGCTTGCGTAGTAGAAGCAATAGCTAGTGATGAAAAAGGTATAATAAATACATTTACTATATCAGATGGCGAAAAGGGTGATGCTTTAGTATCAAAGGCTATTGATGTAATAAATCCATTTGTTAAAGATAAAGAAATAAAAAATAAATATATACAAATGAATGGGCAAGAGGTATTTAAATTTGCAACTCGCGCTATGGTAGATTCTATAATTAACGTCCTTAAAGATACTGGAGTAGACATTTCTGATATAAAATATGTTATTCCACATCAAGCAAACGTTAGAATTATTGAATATGCAGCTAAGAAACTTAATTTAGATAAAGAAAAGTTTTATATAAATTTAGAAAAAGTAGGTAATACATCATCAGCATCAGTGCCAATTGCACTAAATGACTGTTTTGAAAAAGGATTACTAAAAAAAGGTGACAAAATCATATTAGTTGGTTTTGGTGGAGGATTAACTTGTGGTTCAATCCTAGTAGAATGGTAAAAAAGCTAAGAAGGCTTTAAACATAAAAAAAAATTTAAATTTTTTGGAGGTAACAAAAATGATATTTGAAGAAATAAGAGACGTAGTATGTGAGCAATTAGGAGTAGAGGAAAGTGAAGTAACTCTTGAAACAACATTTGAAGACTTAGGAGCAGATTCATTAGATTTATTCCAAGTTGTTATAGAAATAGAAGAAAAATACGGAATACAATTAGAAAATGCTGAAAATATTAAGAGTGTAAAAGATGCTGTAGATTACGTTAAAGCACAAAAAGGCGAGTAATTATAGATCTTTTAAAATATTTAAAAATCGGGCTCTTAAAGAACCCGATTTTAATTATATTTTTAAGTAATTTTAGGAGGAACTTTTATGAAAAATAGAGTTTGTGAAATGTTAAATATAGAACATCCAGTGCTGCAAGGGGGGATGGCATGGATTGCAGATGCATCACTTGCAGCAGGAGTAAGCGAAGCTGGAGGGCTAGGACTAATAACAGGTACAGCTCCAATTGAATGGATAAGAGATGAGATAAGAAAAGCAAAAAAATTAACTAATAAACCTTTTGGAGTGAACATAATGCTTATGTCACCTCATGTTGACGAAGTAGCAAAATTAGTTTGTGATGAAAAAGTTCCTGTAGTAACAACTGGAGCTGGAAGCCCAGGAAAGTATATGGAGATGTGGAAATCACACGGAATAAAAGTAATACCGGTTGTTGCATCAGTGGCACTAGCTAAAAGGATGGAAAAGTCTGGTGCAGACGCAATAATAGCAGAAGGAACTGAATCAGGTGGGCACGTTGGACAGTTAACAACTATGTCTTTAATCCCTCAAGTTGTAGATTCTGTAGATATACCAGTTATAGCAGCTGGCGGAATAGCAGATGGAAGAGGCGTTGCTGCATCTTTTATGCTAGGCGCAGAAGGGGTTCAACTTGGAACTAGATTTTTAGTTGCAAAAGAATGTACTGTTCATCAAAACTACAAAGATAAGGTTTTAAAAGCGAAGGATATAGATACTGATGTTACTGGTAGAGCAACTGGTCATCCGGTAAGAGTATTAAAAAATAAATTATCAAGAGAATTCCAAAAACGTGAAAAAAGTGGTGCTTCAGTTGATGAACTTGAAGAACTTGGAAAAGGAACTTTGCCACTTGCAGCAGTAACTGGAGATATTGTAAATGGGTCTGTTATGGCAGGGCAAATAGCAGGACTTGTAACTAAAGAAGAATCTTGCAAAGAAATAATAGAAGATTTAATAAATGGAGCTAAAAAGGTTATAGATAATTTTGGAGGGTTAGATGATTAAAGATAATGTAGCATTTTTATTTGTAGGTCAAGGAAGTCAAGAAATAGGAATGGGAAAAGATTTTTATGAAAGCATTCCAAGATGTAAAGAAATATTTTTAAAGTCTAGTGAAATATTAAATATGGATATGGAATCCTTAATGTTTAACGGGACAGATGAAGAACTTAAAAAAACTGAAAATGCACAGCCAGCAATTCTTTTAGCATCACTCCTTGCTTTAGAAGGATTAAAAGAAGCTGGGATTTATGGAAAGTATACAGCGGGGCTAAGCCTTGGTGAATATGGTGCTTTAATTTATGGTGGCGCGATTTCTTTTGAAGATGGTTTAAAACTTGTAAAAGAAAGAGGAAAAATTATGGGAAGTTCTCTTCCTAAAGGCCTTGGAAAAATGGCAGCTATCCTTAAATTAAATGAAGAGAAAACAAAGGAATTATTAAATAGATGTAGTGAATTTGGAATTATTCAAGGGGCAAATTATAATTGCCCAGGCCAAGTTGTGGTATCAGGTGAAAATAAACCTGTAGAAGAAAGTATTAAGATAGCTAAAGAACTTGGAGGTATGGGAATATTACTTAACGTAAGTGGACCTTTTCATAGCACACTTTTAGAAGATGCTAGTTTTGATTTTATGAAAGAATTAGAAAAAGTAGATTTTAAAGATGAAGATAAAGTTATTTATTCAAACGTTAAAGGGTTACCATATGAAAAAGGTGACGATAAAAGAGAATTATTAAAAAATCATATAAAAAGTGCTGTCTTATTTGAAAAAACTATTAAAGATATGCTAGATAAAGGTGTCGATACGTTTATAGAAATCGGACCTGGAAAAACTTTAAAAGGTTTTGTAAAAAAAATCGATAGAAAAGCAAAAGTATTTAATGTTTATGATGTAGATTCTTTAAATGAATGTATAAATGCATTTAAAGAATAATAATAGGAGGGTTATATGTTAAAAGATAAATGTTCTGTAGTTACAGGAGCTTCAAGAGGTATTGGAAGGGCTATAGCTAAAAGATTAGCAAAGGCAGGTTCAAATATTGTTTTAAATTATAGAAGTAGTGAAAAAGAAGCTTCAGAATTAAAAAGTGAATTAGAAGATATGAACGTAGAAGTTCTTGTATATAAATGTGATATTCAAAATATAAATGAAGTATCAGAAATGCTTAAAGCAGCAAAAGAAAAGTTTGGAAAAATTGATATTATGGTAAATAATGCTGGAATAACAAAAGATACTTTACTTTTAAGAATGAAACAAGAAGATTTTGATAGTGTTATAGATGTAAATTTAAAGGGAGTATTTAATTGTTTAAAAGAAATTACTCCAATAATGGTTAGACAAAAGGGTGGAAAGATTATAAATCTTTCATCTGTAATTGGACTAATTGGAAATGCAGGTCAAGTAAATTATGCGGCATCAAAAGCTGGTGTAATTGGAATGACAAAGTCATTAGCAAAGGAAGTTGGAAGTAGAGGGATTACTGTAAATGCAGTAGCACCTGGATTTATTCAAACAGATATGACTAATGATTTAAATGATAAATATAAAGATGAAATTAAGAAAAATATACCACTTAGAAGATTAGGAGAAGCGGAAGATGTTGCAAACTTAGTAGCATTTTTAGCTTCAGAAGAGTCATCATATATAACAGGTCAAGTTATAAATGTAGATGGCGGAATGGTAATGTAGAGGTGAAATGATGAATAGAAGAGTTGTAGTTACAGGAATGGGAGCATTAACTCCTATAGGAAATAATGTAAGTGATTTTTGGAATAATGCAAAAGCTGGTAAGTTAGGAATAGATTACGTTACCTTAGTAGACAAAGACGAAGTTTCAGTTAAAATAGCTGGAGAAGTTAAAGATTTTGATCCAACAGAATATTTAGATAGAAAAGAAAGTAAAAGATTAGATAGATTTTGTCAATTTGCTTTAGTTTCAGCTAAGGAAGCTATAAAATCAGCTAATTTAGATTTAGATAATATGGATAAAGAAAGAATAGGGGTTATTGTAGGGTCTGGTATTGGTGGATTTCAAACTATAGAAACAGAAATATCTAAAATGGCAAGCGGAAGCTCAAGAAGAGTTTCACCATTTTTTATTCCTATGGCAATAATAAATATGGCAGCTGGAAATATCTCTATTAAATATGGGTTAAAAGGACCTTCAACATCAGTAGTTACAGCTTGTGCTACAGGTACAAACTCAATAGGTGAGGCCTTTAGACAAATTAAGCATGGTTATGCAGATGTCATGTTAGCTGGAGGAGTTGAAGCTCCAATAACTAAAATAGGTATAGAAGGTTTTGCAAGCTTAAAAGCATTAAATTCTTCAAACGATCCTAAGAGAGCATCTATTCCTTTTGATAAAGAAAGAAGTGGATTTGTTATGGGAGAAGGTGCTGGAATTCTTGTTTTAGAATCTTTAGAATCTGCTAAAAAAAGAGGAGCTAAAATTTTAGCTGAGGTTGTTGGATATGGAAGTACTTGTGATGCATACCATATAACTTCACCAGACCCAGATGGAGAAGGTGCAGCAAGGGCTATGCTTGAAGCTATAAACGAAGCAAATATAGAAAAAGAAGAAGTTTCTTATATTAATGCACACGGAACATCAACTCCATTAAACGATAAATTTGAAACGGCTGCAATTAAAAAAGCATTTGGTGAATATGCTTTTAAAATTCCTGTTTCATCAACAAAATCGATGACAGGACATTTACTTGGGGCAGCAGGTGCTATTGAAGCGATAATTTGCGTAGAATCACTTTTAGAGAACTTTGTTCCACCTACTATTGGTTTAGAAAAAAAAGATGAAGACTGCGATTTAGATTATGTAAGCACAGGCGGAAGAGATGAAGAAGTTAATTATGCTTTAACAAACTCATTAGGTTTTGGTGGACACAATGCTACTTTACTATTTAAAAAGTGGAGCGAAAACTAGGAGGATTTAAAAATGAATATAAATGAAGTAAAAGAATTAATTAATCTTATAAATGATTCAGATTTAGCATATTTTGAATTAAACAATTCAGAAATATCATTAAAAATGGATAAATCAATGGATAGAAGTGAAAGTTTTAAAGAAGTTAAAAATTTAGATCTTCCTTTAGTTAAAACAAAGGATAAAGTTTTAAATGAAGTAAAGGAAGTTAAAGCAAATGATAGCACTCCTAAAGAAGAAAAAGGCGGAAAAATAATAACTTCACCTATGGTTGGAACTTTTTATGCAAAAGCATCTCCAGACTCTGATCCATTTGTAACTTTAGGGGCTAACGTAAATAAAGGTGATGTTATCTGTATTATTGAAGCTATGAAACTTATGAATGAAATAGAAAGTGAAAGTAATGGAAAGATTACTGAAGTTTTAATTAAAGATGGTGACATGGTTGAGTTTGGAACTCCACTTTTTAGAATCGAGGAGGTTTAGAAAATGTTAAATATTAAAGAGATTAAAGAAATATTACCACATAGATATCCATTTCTTTTAGTAGATAGAATAACTGAACTTACTAAAGAAAAAGTTGTAGGTTATAAGAATGTAACAATAAATGATAATTTTTTTCAAGGACATTTTCCAGAAGAACCTGTAATGCCTGGAGTTTTAATTCTTGAAGCTATAGCACAAGTAGGTGCAGTTGCGATTCTTAGCAAGGAAGAATTTAAAGGAAAAATACCTTTCTTTGCTGGAGCAGATAAGGTTAAATTTAGAAAA
This sequence comes from Clostridium sp. LY3-2, assembly GCF_024705715.1. NCBI lineage: Bacteria > Bacillati > Bacillota > Clostridia > Eubacteriales > Clostridiaceae > Clostridium > Clostridium sp. LY3-2. The sequence continues at coordinate 34,409 of NZ_JAMDLQ010000034.1, read as the reverse complement.
CCTGTAGTTCCAGGAGATAAATTAGAACTTAGCTGTGAAATAGTTAAACTAAGAGGAAAAATAGGCATAGGAAATGGTGTAGCAACTGTAGATGGTAAAAAAGTTTGCGAAGCTCAAATTATGTTTGCAATAGGATAGGTGAAAATTATGTTTAAAAAGGTACTAATAGCAAATAGAGGTGAAATAGCAGTTAGAATAATAAGAGCTTGTAGAGAACTTGGAATTCAAACTGTAGCTGTTTATTCTGATATAGACAAAGAAGCACTTCATACACAAATAGCTGATGAGGCTGTATGTATAGGAGGAGCTCTTGCAAAAGATAGTTATTTAAATATAACTAATATACTTAGCGCATGTGTTCTTACAGGTGCCGATGCAATTCATCCTGGATTTGGCTTTCTATCTGAAAATGCTAAATTTTCTAAGATGTGCAAGGAATGTAATATTAAATTTATAGGACCAGATTTTCAGTCAATTGAACTTATGGGTAATAAAGCACATGCTAGAGAAGTAATGAAGAAAGCAGATGTACCAGTAGTACCAGGGTTTGAAGGGACTATTGAAAGTGAAGAACATGCTCTAGATATAGCAAAGGAAATCGGATATCCAGTTATGATAAAGGCAGCAGCAGGTGGAGGCGGTAAAGGAATCAGAATCGCTAAAGATGATGCAGAATTTTTAAAGGGATATAAAACTGCAAAAGCAGAATCAAGTGCATGTTTTGGGGATGACACTTTATATATTGAGAAGTTCGTAGAAGAACCAAGACATATAGAATTTCAAATATTAGCAGATGAATATGGGAATGTAATACATTTAGGGGAGAGAGAATGTTCTCTTCAAAGAAAAAACCAAAAAGTTTTAGAAGAAGCACCATCTTCAGTTTTAAACGAAAAAACTAGAGAAGAGATGGGCGAGATTGCAAAGAGAGCAGCAAAAGCTGTTAATTATAAAAATGCAGGAACAATAGAGTTTTTATTTGATAAAAACAACAACTACTACTTCATGGAAATGAATACTAGAATTCAAGTTGAACATCCTATAACAGAGATGATAACAGGTGTAGATATTGTTAAAGAGCAAATAAAAATTTCAAGTGGAGAAAAATTAAAGCTAACTCAAGATGACATTAAAATAACTGGTCATGCAATTGAGTGTAGAATTAATGCAGAAGACCCGTTTAATGATTTTAGACCTTGTCCTGGTGTAATAGATGAACTTTATTTACCAGGAGGGCTTGGAATTAGATTAGATTCAGCTGTTTATTGTGGATATAAAATTCCTCACTGTTATGATTCTATGATAGCAAAACTTATAGCCTACGGAGAAAATAGAGAAGAAGCTATAATTAAAATGAAGAGAGCCCTTAGTGAATTTGGTGTAGGCGGAGTTAAAACTAATATAGAGTTTCAATACTGGATTTTAGAACTAGAAGAATTCTTAAGAGGAGATTACGATACCTCTTTTTTAGGAAAGAAGTTGGTGACTAGAAATGCTTAAAGATTTGTTTTCAAAAAAGAAAAAATATGCAACCATAAAAGGTAATAGTGAATCTTTAGAAAATAAACCAAATATTCCGTCTGGTATGTGGACTAAGTGTGAAGATTGCCATTCTATTATTTATCATGAGGATTTAGTAAGTAATAATTATGTTTGCAAAAAATGCAATTATCACTTTAAACTTAGAGCAAAAGAAAGAATAAATTTATTTTTTGATAAGGATAAATTCACAGAATATGATAGATATTTAAGAACTAAAAATCCTTTAGAATTTGAAGGATACGAAGAAAAGATAACTAAGGCTTTAAAAAGCACAGATAGCCTAGAAGGTGTTATAACAGGAGTTTCTTTTATAAATGGAATAAAGGTATGTACTGCTGTTATGGATAGTTATTTTATGATGGGAAGTATGGGAACTGTTGTAGGAGAAAAGATAACTAGGATAGTAGAACTTGCAACTAAAGAAGAACTTCCTTTAATCATATTTACAACATCAGGAGGTGCTAGAATGCAAGAGGGAATACTTTCTCTTATGCAAATGGCAAAAGTTAGTGCTGCACTAGCAAGGCATAGTGACAAAGGTTTATTAAATATAACTATTCTAACTCATCCTACAACAGGAGGAGTAACGGCATCTTTTGCTATGGAAGGTGATATTATTTTAAGTGAACCTAGAGCTTTAGTTGGGTTTGCAGGAAGAAGAGTTATAGAAAACACAATAAAAGAGACTCTTCCAGATGACTTTCAAACTGCGGAGTTCTTACTTCAAAAAGGATTTGTAGATAAAATAGTAGATAGAAATAATTTAAGAACTTATGTATATAAAATATTAAAAATACATGGGGGATGCGGATATGAATAGAGCAAGAATTAAAACAATTTCTTCATTTGAAAAAGTTAATGTTGCAAGACATAAAGATAGACCAACTGGAAAATTCTATATAGATAATATAATAGAAGATTTTATAGAGTTTCATGGCGATAGGAATTTTGGTGACGATAAGGCTATTGTAGGTGGAATTGGAATGTTTAATAAAATTCCAGTTACTGTTATTGCAATAACCAAAGGATCAAACACTAAAGAAAATATAGAACGTAATTTTGGAATGCCAAGACCAGAAGGTTATAGAAAAGCTTTAAGGCTTATGAAGCAAGCAGAAAAATTCAAAAGACCTGTTATATGTTTTATTGATACTCCAGGTGCTTTTTGCGGAGTAGATGCTGAAGAAAGAGGTCAAGGTGCGGCTATTGCAACTAACCTTTTTGAAATGAGTAAGTTAAAAACTCAAATAATATCAGTTATAACAGGAGAAGGTGGAAGTGGAGGAGCTTTAGCATTAGCAGTAGGTGATTCTATTGGAATGCTTGAACACTCAGTATACTCAATTTTATCGCCTGAAGGATTTGCATCTATCTTATGGAAAGATGGAACAAGAGTAAAAGAAGCTAGTGAAGTTATGAAAATAACAGCTCAAGACTTGATCAATTTTAAAGTTATAGATTTTATAGTAAAAGAGCCAAATGGAGGAGCGCATAAAAATCCTTTAAAAATGGTAACAGCTTTAAAAAAATCATTATCTTTAGAATTAGAAAAATTAAAAAATAAACCATTAGATGATTTATTAGAAGAAAGATATAAAAAGTATAGAAATTACGGAAGTGATTTTTAAAGAGTGAGGTATCCCCTCACTCTTTTTATATAAATTAATAAAGTGTAAATATGTTTATGTTTAACATAGAATAAATATTAGAAATATTATATAATAAAAAGAAACTATTTATTATTGAGGATGATTAATTAAATGGATATTGAGCTGAAAGAGAAAGTAAAAGTATATATTGAGTTTTTATATGAATTTAAAAAGAACATGAGATGTGATAAAAAAGAAATAGCATCACTTGGTGCATTAATTTCATCAGAAACTAATGAGTCTTTAGATTTTAAAAAGGTAAAAGAAATTAGAAAATATATCAAAGGAAAGACTAAATTTAATTCTCCATTTAGAGGGGAATTTTCTAAAGTATTTTCTACTATAATGAATGATAGAGAAGATTACAAAGAAGTTTTTAATAATACTAGATATATTTATGATATGTTACTTCTTGAAGGAATAACACCTTGTCAAAAACTAATTTATGCTTCATTTTTATTATCAAAGCGTGTTAAAGAAGATGAATTAAAAGACTCTTTAGAAAGGTTTAAAAAGATATTATCTAAAGTGTCAGAAATAGATAATTTAAATGACTTTAAAAAAGATTACCTATTAATTTCGTATCTTTCTTTAATGCAAGATTCTTTTATAGATATTTATGAAAACGTGAAATTAATAGATAAATGTTTTGATTTAGCAAACATCAAAGATGTCAGTGATTCAGAATTATTTTATTATACTTTACTTATCTCAGAAGAGGACCCTTCAAAATTAGAAGGGGAGTTATTAGAAAGTAAAATAGAAAAAGCATTAAGAATTAAGTGTTTACTTATGAGAGACGATGTTTCCTTTGATAATTATATATACGCCTTAATAGGTCTTGCATCTAACTTTATAAAAGATGAGGATGTTTTCGTAAAAGGAGTTAACAGTATATATAATACGCTCTCGGAAAGTAAAAGGTATAGAAAATTTAAAGTTAATGAAACGCAAACTTTTAAAACTGCTTTAAATATAGTTTTAGAAAGATATGTTGAGTATATTAAAGGTGACATAATAGATATAGAATTTAACAGTGAAAGTTATATTAGGATAATTGAAGAATATGTAATGCTATCTATTGGCATTAAGTAATTGGAGTGAGGTATGAAAAATACCAGTACAGAAGTTGCAAAGATTGCAACAAGAATGGCTATTTCAACAAGAGAAGAAGAAGAGTATTTAAAAAAGAAATATAAGGAAAATAATATTTTAGTTACAGCTGTAAATATTGGTGGAAATATAAATGATTCTATAAGCAAGATACTAGAAAGAGCCTTAGTAGCATCTAAAAGAAACGGCCTTATAAGAGAAGAACATTTGCATGAAGGTGCTATAATTGGAGCTACAAGAGATGCTCTTATGGACGTTCAAAAAAGAGCAAGTGGACAAAATGTTGGTGGAAAAATTGGAATAGCAAGAGAAGGCGAACATATTTCAGTTTGTATCTTTTTAAGTATAGGGCTTTTACACTTAGATGAAGTTGTAATTGGAATAGGACATAGAGCGATATCGCTTTAAAAGGAGATTTTTATCTCCTTTTTTTATTTTTACATAAAATATTTAACTAAAAAGAATATATAAATTTTTTGTTTTATAAATATATATAATAAAAAATAATTTGGAGGTTAAGTATTATGGTAGGTAAAAAAATTATAGGAGCCTTAGGTGTAGCTATTTTAATTTGTTTAGTAGGATGCAGTAGTAAAGAGGAAGAAAAAAATGAAAAGATAAAAATAGGAGTATGTCAACTTATACAGCATGATGCGCTAGATAAAGCTTATGAAGGGTTTAAAGATAGACTTTTAGAGAAAGGATATGAAAATTCGAAAAATATTGATATTGATTATAAAAATGCTCAAGGAGATTTTCAAACAGCCCAAACTATAAATAAACAATTTTCAGATAGTAAAAAGGATTTAATATTTGCAATAGCAACGCCAGCTGCACAGGCAGCATATAATTGCACTAAGGAAATTCCGATAGTATTTACAGCAGTTACAGACCCAGTAAGTGCAAAAATTGCAAGTAGCTTTAAATCATCAGGGAATAACGTAACTGGAGTATCAGATATGGTGCCTATAGATAAGCAATTGGATTTATTAAAATCTTTAGTAAAGGATGTTAAAAGTATAGGTTTTATATATAATACATCAGAAGCAAATAGTGTAGTGCAATTAAATAATTTTAAAAATGCAGCAAGTAAAAATAATATTAATGTAGTTGAAATAGGAATAACTAATGTAAATGAAATAGATCAAAATTTAAAAAGTGCAATAAATAAAATAGATGCACTATATACGCCAACAGACAACACAGTTGCTTCATCCTATTCTTTAGTAGGTAAAATATGTAGAGATAAAAAGATTCCAGTTTTAGGGGCTGAAGAAGCGATGATAAATGCTGGAGGATTAGTTACACTTGGTATTGATTATTATGAACTTGGAAAGGAAGCTGCAAATAAAGCTATTAGAATAATTGAAGGTGAGAAGCCTAGCGAAATAGAAATAACAACATTAGAAAATCTAAAAATTAAGATAAATGAAGATGTAGCTAAAGAACTTAATATAGAAGTGCCAAAAGAAATAAGAGAAAAGGCTGATTTTATAAGTGGAGGAGATAAATAGTGGAACTTATTGTAAGCATACTAGAGCAAGCATTTTTATTTTCTCTAGTTTCTATAGGGGTATATATAACTTATAAGATATTAGATTTTCCAGACCTTTCAGTTGATGGAACCTTTCCTTTAGGTGCAGCAGTTGCAAGTGCATTAATAGTAAGTGGGGTTAATCATTTAGTTAGTACTTTTATAGCTATGGCTATAGGGGGAATAGCTGGCGGAATAACAGCTATATTGCATGTTAAATTAAAAATAACAAATTTAATGTCTGGTATTTTAGTTATGATTGGATTATATTCTGTAAATTTATTTATTATGGGTAAATCAAACTTGCCGTTATTTAGTGATAATAATATCTTTAATAATAATATAAAAAGTATTTTTATAATTTCAATAATTTTAATAATAGTAAAATTGATATTTGATTATTTTATGAAGACTCAGATTGGATTTTTACTAATAGGGGTAGGAGACAACGAACAAGTTGTTACATCTTTAGGAGTAAGTAAAAATAAAATAAAGTTTTTAGGGTTAGTTATAAGTAATGCATTGGTTGCACTATCTGGTGCATTAAGTGCGCAATATAATGGATTTTCAGATGTTAATATGGGAAGTGGGATTGTTGTTAAAGGTCTTGCATGTGTAATTATAGGTGTATCTTTATTTAAAAAGTTATCTTTTATTAATTTAAGTACTCTTGCGATACTTGGTACTGTTATATATTATGGCGCTATACAATTCTCTTTAGAACTTGGGTTAAATCCAAATAATTTAAAATTATTAACAGCTTTACTTATAGTCTTTGCACTTAGCTTAAACAATTTTAAAATAAAATCGCTATTTGGAGGTAAAAGTAATGCTTAGGATAAATAAAGTAAATAAAATATTTAACAAAGATACAATAAATGAAAATAATTTATTTAAAGACTTTTCTTTAGATGTAAAAAGTGGAGAATTTATATCAATTATCGGTTCTAATGGGGCAGGGAAATCTAGTTTGTTAAATTTGATTTCAGGAACTATAAGGGCAGATTGTGGAGAAATATATATTGAAGATAAAGAAGTATCAAAATTAAAAGAATATAAAATTGCAAAAGACATAGGAAGAGTTTATCAAAACCCATCCTTTGGAGTTGCTTCAAATATGACTATACTTCAGAATTTAGCACTTGGAGATAATAAGGGAAAGAGATTTGGGCTAGGTTTAGGAATAAAAAAAAGTAGAATAAATTATTACAAAGAATTATTAAATCACTTAGGTTTAGGGATGGAAGATAAAATTCATAAAAAGGTAAGTGCGTTGTCTGGAGGTCAAAGGCAAGCTTTAACTCTTTTACTATCAGTTATGTCAAATCCTAAAATTCTATTATTAGATGAGCATACAGCAGCGCTAGACCCTAAAACTTCAAAAAAGATAATGGAAATAACAGATTTGATTGTAAAAGAAAAAAATATAACAACAATTATGGTGACTCATAACTTAAAATATGCTTTAAGTTATGGGAATAGATTAATAATGATGCATCAGGGGGAAATAGTCTTAGACGTATCTAAAGAAGAAAAGGAGAATTTAACTAAGAATGAATTATTAAATTTATTTGATAAAGTAAAACTTACAGATGAACTTAGTGATAGAAGTTTATTTGTATAGTTGATATTATTAAAAATATATTATATAATAATTATTATTAAATAATATATGAGGTGATAATATGGAATTAAAAGTTGGTATGATAGCACCAGAATTTAAACTTATGGGATCAGATAACAAAGAACATAGCTTAAAAGATTATAAAGGAAAGAGAGTAATACTATATTTTTACCCTAAAGATAATACACCTGGATGTTCTTTAGAAGCGCAAGATTTTAAAAATCATTATGAAAGTTTTATAGATAACAATACAGTTGTTTTAGGAGTAAGCCGCGATAATTTAAAATCTCATGAAAAATTTATAAATAAATATGATTTACCATTTGTTCTTTTATCTGATGAAGATGAGGTAGTATGTAGACTTTATGATGTACTTAAAGAGAAAAATATGTTTGGCAAAAAGGTATTTGGAATTGAAAGAAGTACATTTGTAGTTGATGAAGAAGGTAAAATAATAGATATATACAGAAAAGTTAAAGTTAAAGGACATGTTGAAAGTTTGCTTTAATTTAAATATTAGCTAAAGGGTATTTGCCTTTAGCTTTTTATTTTTGTATACTTAGCCTATAATGCAAATAAAAAGGAGAATGTTTATGTACATAGTTTTTGGAAATGAGATAATGGATACTAAAGATATAAAAAAAACAATAGAAGATAATACTGAATTTAAAGTATTAAAAGATATGAGCAAAGGAACTAAAAGAGAAGATTTAGCAGCTTATAATCTTTCAATTTCTATAGATGCTTTAAATGAAGAATTAGAGGGGATTGAAATAGATTCTCTTACAGAAGATGAATTATTTGAAGAATATTTAGCAACAGCTGAAGAGGCTTCTATGGAAATAGAAGAGTTTTTACCAGAAGACAGTAAAATGAGATTTCTTCCTTATAGTTGGGACAGATCATTTGAAGAAGTAAGAGGTATAATTTTAATAGGTTCTTTAGAAATTAAAGACGTTAAAATGATGGATATTTTAAAGAGATTACTTACTCAAGCAGAGTAATTATTTACTGGGAAATATTGGAAGAATAATCTTATAATTATTTAATATAATACTAAAGAAAGCAATTTTTTTAGTGTTTATATGATTATTACAGCGATAACTATACCTACTCCTAAAAGGATTAAAAAGAAAGTTTTAAAACTTTGCACAAAAGAACGCATTGGGATTTATTCTTGTATCTTAACGGGTATTGGTATAATCAGCTTATCAGATGCAGAAATAAAAACATTACCTATTTTAGGACTTTTATATTGCGGTTTCACCTTTGAAGTTATAGAAAGGGCAGACCCAGAAGTTCTAGAAATTATGGCTAAAAATATGAATGAAAACTATTATAGATATTTTTAAGATTCAAAGTTTACTTTGGATCTTTTTTTTGACTTGCAATTAAAAATTATAGGGTGTTTATTAAAGGGGGACTATAAAAGAATTCATCTAAATAAGCTAATGTAACATACTTTAAATAAGAAAAGTTATGTAAAGCTTATGGTGAAAAAATTGTGATATAATAAATTTAATTAATGTTAGGAGGTTATCATGAGAAAGCCATTAGCAGAAAAAATTAGACCAGAAGAACTAAGTGAGGTATACGGTCAAAAACATATATTAGGTGAAAATAAAATATTAAACAGAATATTAAAAAGTGGAATAATAAACAATATGATTTTTTATGGGCCACCTGGAGTTGGTAAAACTACTGTAGCAAATATTATTGCAAACAAAGCAAATAAAAAGTTTTATAAGTTAAATGCAACAAATGCTTCATTAAAAGATATTCAAAAAATAACAGAAGAGTTAGATACATTTATCGGTAGAGATGGAGTGCTATTGTATTTAGATGAGATACAAAACTTTAATAAAAAGCAGCAACAATCCTTACTAGAGTATATTGAAGATGGAAGAATAACATTAATAGCATCAACTACAGAAAATCCATATCACTATATATTTAAAGCCTTACTTTCAAGGTCTACCATTTTTGAATTTAAAGAACTAGATAATGATGATATAAAAAAAGCATTGAAAAGAGCAGTTGAGATTCAAAACAAAGAATTTGAAACATTTAAAGTAATTGTAGAAGATGATGCGTATGAATATTTCTCTAACATATCAAATGGTGACGTAAGAAAAAGTTTAAATGCTATTGAGATAGCAATAAATTCTACAAATCCAAACAAAGAGGGAATTATTAATATAACAACTGAAGTTGCTAAAGATAGTTCTCAGCTTAAAGTTTTTGGTTACGATAAAAATGGTGATGATCATTATGATATTTTAAGTGCTTTTCAAAAATCTATAAGGGGAAGTGACCCAGATGCTGCAATTCACTATTTAGCAAGGCTTATAAAAGCTGGTGATTTAATTTCTATTTGTAGAAGACTTCAAGTTATAGCATCAGAAGATATAGGCCTTGCTTATCCACAAGGTGCATCTATAGTTAAGGCACTTGTAGATTCAGCTAGAGAACTTGGTTTTCCAGAAGCTAGAATCCCTTTAGCTGAGGCAACTATTTTACTTTCTACAAGTCCTAAATCAAATAGCGCAATTGTTGCAATAGATAGCGCTTTAAAAGATCTAGATACTAAAAAAATATCAGAAGTACCTAGGCTTTTAAAAGATGCTCACTATAATGGAGCTAAAAATTTAGGAAGAGGAGTAGAATATAAATATCCTCATAACTTTAAAAATTCTTATGTAAAGCAAGATTATATGCCAGAATCTATTAAAGATGAAAAGTACTATAACCCTGGAAACAACAAGTTTGAGAGAGCTATTTCAGAGTACTGGAGAGAAATAAAAATTAAAAAATAATAATGAATATTGACAATAACCGAGTGATTTGCTAAGATATAATCATAAATCGTAGTAAGTTACTCTACTTTAGGGGTGAGAAAATGAAATTATCAACAAAAGGTAGATATGGAGTAAAGGCTATGGTTGATTTAGCAATTAACTATGGAGAGTCACCAGTATCTATTAAAACTATCTCGAAAAGACAAAACATTTCAGAGTACTATTTAGAACAACTATTTAGTCCTTTAAGAAAAGCAAAACTAATAAGAAGTATTAGAGGCGCTCAAGGTGGTTATGTTTTAAATAAAGAACCAAAAGATATAAGGGTATCTGATATTATGTATGTTTTAGAAGGACCTATAGAAATTGCAGATTGCATCGAAGGTGCAGAATGCACAAACGTTGATTGTTGTGCTACAAGAATCTTATGGAAAAAAATAAAAGCAAGTATAGATAGCGTAATGGATTCTATTACACTACAAGATATAGTTGATGATTATAAAGAAATGAAAGAAAAAAATGAAGGAATTAATTTAATTAACAGAGGTGAATATATATGAAGCACGTATACATGGATCACGCAGCAACAACTTACGTGAAACCAGAAGTTTTAGAAGAAATGATGCCTTATTTTACAGGCAAATTTGGAAATCCATCATCATTTTATAGTATTTCAAGAGAAGTACAAGAAGGAGTGATGAAAGCTAGATCTAGAGTCTCTAAAGCAATTAACTGTAAGGAAAATGAAATTTACTTTACAGGTGGCGGTTCAGAGGCAGATAACTGGGCAATCAAAGGAATAGCATCAGCTTACAAAAACAAAGGAAATCATATAATTACTACAAAAGTAGAGCATCACGCAGTTTTACATACTTGTGCATACTTAGAGAAGAATGGTTTTGAGGTTACTTACCTTGATGTTGATAGTGAAGGTTTTGTTAAATTAGAAGATTTAAAAAATGCAATAACAGACAAAACAATATTAGTATCAATTATGTTTGCAAATAACGAAATAGGTACTATTCAACCTGTAAAAGAAATAGGTGCTATTTGTAGAGAAAAGAAAGTTTTATTCCACACAGATGCAGTTCAAGCAGTAGGACATATTCCGGTTGATGTTGAAGAAATGAATATTGATTTATTATCAATGGCAGGACATAAGTTCTACGGACCTAAAGGTGTTGGAGCTTTATATGTAAGAAAAGGTATAAGAATTCACAACCTTATTCACGGTGGAGCTCAAGAAAGAAATAGAAGAGCTGGTACTGAAAATACAGCAAGTATAGTTGGTATGGCAAAAGCTTTAGAAATTGCAACAGAAAATTTAGAAGAACATAATATTAAATTAATATCTTTAAGAGATAAATTAATAGATGGACTATTAAAAATTCCTTATACTAGATTAAATGGACCTAGAGGAGAAAAAAGATTACCAGGTAACGTAAATGTAAGCTTTGAGTTTATTGAAGGAGAATCAATTCTTTTATCATTAGACTTTGAAGGAATATGTGCATCAAGTGGTAGTGCTTGTACTTCAGGATCTTTAGATCCATCACACGTATTACTATCAATAGGATTACCTCACGAAAAAGCTCATGGATCTTTAAGATTATCATTAGGCGATGAGAATACAGAAGAAGAGGTGGATTACGTTTTAGAAACAGTACCACCAATAATAGAAAGACTTAGAAATATGTCACCACTTTGGACAGATTTTAAAAGAAAAGGAGATAAATAATTATGATATATACAGAAAAAGTTATGGACCACTTTAGAAATCCTAGAAACGTAGGAGTTATCGAAAATGCAGATGGAGTAGGCGAAGTTGGAAACGCAAAATGCGGAGATATAATGAGAGTTTACTTAAAAATAGAAGACAACAAAATAGCTGATGTTAAATTTGAAACATTTGGTTGTGGGTCAGCTATAGCATCATCATCTATGGCAACTGAATTAATTAAAGGAGCTACTATAGAAGAAGCTTGGAAATTATCAAATCAAGCAGTTGCAGAGGCTTTAAATGGATTACCACCAGTTAAAATGCACTGTTCAGTATTAGCAGAAGAAGCTATACATAAAGCTATAAATGACTTTAGATCAAAACAAGGGTTAGAACCTTGGGATATGGATGAAAGCGGAGAAGACTTACACGACAAAGTACATGGTGAATAGGAGAGAACTATGGAAAAGAAAAAAGTAGTTGTAGGTATGAGCGGCGGAGTGGATAGTTCCGTCGCTGCTTACCTTTTAAAAGAACAAGGGTACGATGTAATTGGTATTACAATGCAAGTTTGGCAAGAAGACAATGATTTCTCAGAAAGAGAAGGTGGATGTTGTTCACTTTCTGCTGTAGAAGACGCAAGAAGAGTTGCACAAAAGCTAGATATTCCTTTTTATGTATTTAACTTTAGAAAATCATTTAAAGAGAAAGTAATAGATTACTTTGTTCAAGAATATATAGATGGAAAAACTCCAAATCCTTGTATAGCTTGTAATAAGTATTTGAAATTTGATGAGTTGCTTATGAAAGCTAGGGGAATAGGGGCAGAATACGTAGCAACAGGTCATTATGCTAAGATAGAAGAAAGAGATGGAAGACATCTTTTAATTAGAGCAGATGATGATAAAAAAGACCAAACTTATGCTTTATACAATTTCACTCAAGACCAATTAGCGCATACTTTAATGCCTTGTGGAGATTACACTAAAGATAAAATTAGAGAAATTGCAAAAGAAATAGGTTTAGCAGTTCACAACAAAAAAGATAGTGAAGAAATATGTTTTATACATGATAACGACCATGGAAGATATATAAAAGAAGCTAGACCAAAAGAAGTAAAACCTGGTAACTTCGTTGATGAAAAAGGAAATATAGTAGGTAGACATAAAGGTATTGTTTACTATACTATAGGTCAAAGAAAAGGATTAGGATTAGCACTAGGTAAACCTGTCTTTGTAATTGATATTAATCCTAGAACTAATGAAGTTGTTATAGGCTCAGAAGATAAAATATTTAAAACTGACCTAATAGCTAAAGATATCAATTTTATTCCTTTTGAAAAATTAGAGGGTGAAATGGAAGTTCAAGCTAAAGTAAGATATGCAGCTAAACCTGCTAAAGCTAAAATTTATCCTTTAAAAGATGGTAAAGTTAAGGTTTCTTTTGAAGATAAACAAAGAGCAATAACAAAAGGTCAATCAGTAGTTTTTTATGATGGAAATATAGTAGTAGGTGGAGGCGTTATTGAAAGCTTAGCCTAATTTTTTGTTAAAGGTATCTTATATAAGTAAGATACCTTTATTTTTTTTGAATATTTCAGAAATTATTGGAAAAAATAATTCTGAAAGATGGTGAAGTGATGTTTAGAGTTAAAAATTTTTATATGAAAAAAGTTTTTGATTATAAAGGTAAGAAGCTTGGAGTAGTAGAAGATTTATATATAGATTTTTATAATAGCTCAGTTTTAGCGTTGAAACTATCAAAAAAAATTTTTTTTAACAAAAAAAACTCTATAAAGGTTCAAAATATAATATCTATCGAAGATGATATTTTAGTTAAAGAAAAAGATACATATAATGGTTTACTATTAAGCGATATTTTAGGGCTTGATATTATAAATCTTCACGGAAATATTATAGGTGTAATAGAAGATATAATAATTTCTAAAGAAAATTTTGAACTAAAAGGGATAGTAGTTAGTACTGGTATTTTAGATAGATTAATTCACGGGAAAGATATCCTAGTTCCGAAAGAATGTGTGCTTGGAGAAAACTGTTTAATTCATAAAAACGATTCAAATATATCACTTAGAGCTTTACCAAAGAGGTTAGAATAATGAATAAAGTTAAAGAGTTTTTTAAAAATAAAAAAAATATTTTAAAATTAGTGATTATTTTAATAGTGATTTCTTTTATAATGCTTTATTTAAAAATAGAATTTTTCAAAGAAGTAGTAAACTTACTTATTTGTTCTTTTATTTTAGCTTATATTTTAAGGCCTTTAAGGGATTTAATTATAGGGAAACGTAATATAAGTAAAAGAGCTGCAACTTTGATTGTAATTATAGGTATAACATCTTTGTTTTTACTTATAATTTTTGTAGCTGTTCCAAGTTTAATAAAAGAACTAGGAAATGCATCACCTCTAATTAACGACTTGATTAGTGATTTTAATAAACTTGGAGATAAAATGAAAGTTCAATCATCTCCTGTCTTTCGAACTATTTACATTCAAATAGAAGAAAAGGTTTGGAACTTTTTAATGAACTTTTCAAATAATACAATTCAAAGTTTAATTAGTATGCTAGAAAACATTCTATCATTTGCAATAATACCTGTAGTCTCTTACTATGTGCTCTCAGATGGTGATAATATATCAAACAAATTATCACTTATAATCCCTATGGAAAAAAGAAAGATAACAAGAGTGATTTTTAAAGATGTTAATCTGCTACTTGAAAGGTATATAGTAAGTCAAATAGTTTTATCTTTAGCAACGGGTATTATGTGTCTTATTCTTTTTGAAATACTTGATATAAAGTTTTCAATTTGGCTTGCTATAATTAATGGTTTATTTAACATAGTTCCGTATTTTGGAGCGTTTTTTGGGGGAGTGCCAGCTGTTATTATATCAATGCTAATATCACCAGTTAAAGGAGTGTGGTGCTTAATTGGGATAGTTATAATTCAGCAAATAGAAGGGAATTTACTTGCGCCGAAAATTACGGCAGAAAGTACAAATATTCATCCTTTAATTATTATAATTTTACTTTTAATTGGAGAAAAAATATCTGGAATATCTGGGATGATATTAGTTGTACCTGTAGGAGTAATAATAAAAGTTTTATATGATGATTTAAATTATTACTTGTTCTAATACATTAAATAAATAACTTATTGACATATCTATTTTTATAAAATATAATTTTGTTGTAATTAAATATTAAGTGTTGATTAGGATGAGTAAAATTATATTTATTTTTCAGAGAAAAAGTGGTTGGTGTGAACTTTTATTTAAAATAATTTGAAGCTACCTAGGAGCTATAACCATTTAGAGCGATGCAATAATTTTGCATAATTAGGGTGGTAACGCGGAAGTTTAGCTTTCGTCCCTTCATTTTTAAAGGGATGAAGGCTTTTTTTATACAAAAATATATGGAGGACTACAAAATGAAATATACAAAAACTAATGATTTAAGAGAATTATACTTAAAGTTCTTTGAAGGAAAAGATCACTTAAGACTAAAAAGCTTTCCTTTAGTACCAAAGAATGATAAAAGTTTATTATTAATTAATGCAGGGATGGCACCTTTAAAGCCTTATTTTACAGGAGTGCAAGAACCACCTAAAAAAAGAATCACAACTTGTCAAAAGTGTATTAGAACTGGAGATATTGAAAACGTAGGTAAAACTTCAAGACACGGTACATTTTTTGAAATGCTAGGGAACTTTTCTTTTGGAGATTACTTTAAAGAAGAAGTAATTCCTTGGGCTTGGGAGTTTATAACAGAAGTTTTAGAAATGCCAAAGGATAAGTTATATGTAACTATTTACTTAGATGATGATGAAGCCTATGATATTTGGACTAGTAAAACTGATATAGACCCAAGTAGAATATTTAGATTAGGTAAAGAAGATAACTTCTGGGAACATGGATCAGGTCCTTGTGGTCCTTGTACTGAAATTCACTTTGATAGAGGTGTAAATGTAGAACCTGTAAAAACTTCAGAGGAGTTTGTAAAAGAAAGTGATGCAGATAGAATTATAGAATTCTGGAACCTAGTATTTACTCAATTTGATGGAGACGGAAAAGGTAATTACGAAAGACTTGAAAATCCAAATATAGATACTGGAATGGGACTTGAAAGACTTGCAACATTAATGCAAGGAGTTGAAAATATCTTTGAAATTGACACTGTTAAAAACATATTAAACAAAGTTTCAGATTTATCTGGAGTTAAATATGGTGATGATAAAGTTAAAGATGTTTCACTTAGAATAATAACTGACCACGTTAAATCAGTTACTATGATGATTTCAGATGGAGTTCAACCTAGCAATGAAGGTAGAGGGTATGTTTTAAGAAGATTGCTTAGAAGAGCTGCAAGACATGGAAGAGTTTTAGGTATAAAAGGGCTATTCTTAAAAGATATAGTAGATTCAGTCGTTGAAAATTACGGAAGTGAATACGAAGAATTAATTTCTAAAAAAGACTATATAGAAAAGATAGTAACATTAGAAGAAGAGAGATTTAATGAAACTATAGATTCAGGTATGGGTATATTATTAGGATATATTGAAGAACTTGATAAAAATAAAGAAACTGTTTTAAGTGGAGAAAAAGCTTTCAAACTATATGATACTTATGGCTTCCCTTATGAATTAACAGAAGAGATACTAGAAGAGAAAAATATGACTATAGATAGAGAGTCATTTGATAAAGAAATGAAAGAACAAAGAGAAAGAGCTAGAAACGCAAGAGGAGAATTCTCTTACATGGGAAGTGAAGAATCACCAATCAATGCTGTTTCAGGAGAAATAAACTCTGAGTTCGTTGGATATGATAATACTGAATTTGTATCAAAAATATTATTCTTAGCAGATGAAAATGAAATGTTAGATACTTTAGAAGAAGGAAAAAAAGGATATATTTTAACAGAAAAAACTCCTTTCTACGCTGAAATGGGAGGCCAAGTTGGTGATAAAGGAATAATAAAAGGAAAAGATTTCGAAGCTTTTGTTTATGATACTAAGAAAAATGTTGGTGGAAAAACTATACACTACGTAAAAGTAACTAACGGAAAAGTTAAATTAAATTCAGAAGTTAATTTAAAAGTAGATGTAGTTAGAAGAGAAAATATTGAAAAAAATCACACAGCTACTCATATGTTACACGAAGCTTTAAAATTAGTAGTAGGTGAACACGTTAACCAAGCAGGTTCTTATGTTGATGATGAAAGATTAAGATTCGATTTTACTCATTTCCAAGGAATGACTGAAAAAGAATTAAAAGATACTGAAAGCTTAGTTAATGAAAAAATCATGGAAGTAAATTCAGTTTCTACAAACTTAATGACTTTAGAAGAAGCAAAAGAAAAAGGTGCTATGGCTTTATTTGATGATAAATATGGCGATAAAGTAAGAGTGGTTGAAGTTGGGGAATACTCAAAAGAACTTTGTGGTGGTACACACGTTAAAAATTCAGGGCAAATAGGATTATTTAAAATAGTTAGTGAAGCTGGAGTTGCGGCAGGAATTAGAAGAATCGAAGCTGTTACTGGTTTTGAAGCTATTAAGTTTATGGAATCAAAAAATGAAATACTTAAAAAAGCATGCGGAAGCTTTAAGTGTTCAGAAAAAGATATCTTAAATAGAATTTCTGCTCAAACTCAAGAATTAAAAGAAAAAGAAAAAGAAATAAGTGAATTAAAAGCAAAACTTACAAGTGGGGCTGAAGATGATATTTTAGCATCAGCTAAAGAAGTTTCAGGAATAAAAGTTATAAGCTATGCACTTGAAGATGTAGATGGAAATGCACTTAGAGATCTATGTGATAAAATAAGAAACAAAATAGGCAGTGGAGTAGTTGTATTATTAAGTAACGTAGGTGGAAAAGTTAACCTTGTTTCTATGGCAACAAAAGATGTTTTAGGTAATGGAATTCACTGTGGAAAAATAATTAAAGAAGTTGCAACAATAGTTGGTGGCGGTGGAGGTGGAAGACCTGACATGGCCCAAGCTGGAGGGAAAAACCCAGAAAAAATTTCAAAAGCTACAGAAAAAGTTTATGAAATAGTTCAAAGTTTAGCTAAATAGTGTACTTTTAGATTAAACTGATGTATAATTATAAATATAGTAAAGTATAAATTTAGAAAAAATGTTTATACTAAATAATAGTTGAAATTATAACTTAAATTAGTAAGGGGGTGCGCTGCCTCGGCGGCTAGTAGAATGAGTAATAAAGTAGAAAATACAATGCAATTTGATTTATCAAAAAATAAGGAAGCATTAACAAAAGCTATTTTGTCAGAGGTTTATAATTCATTACAAGAGAAGGGTTATAATCCGATAAACCAATTAGTTGGTTATATTATATCTGGAGACCCTACTTACATTACAAATTACAATGGAGCAAGAGCTTTAGTAAGAAAACTTGAAAGAGACGAAATTCTTGAAGAAGTTTTAAAATCTTATTTAGAGATAAAATAAAAAGTGCCCTATTGAGGGCACTTTTACTTTAAAGGAGCAATAAATGAGAATACTCGGATTAGATGTAGGTCAAAAGACTATCGGAGTTGCAATTTCAGATCCATTAGGATTTACAGCACAAGGAATTACAACAATTAGAAGAAACAAAAAAGAAAATGATATACTTGAAGTTAAAAAGATTTGCGATGAATATTCTGTAGAAACAATAGTAGTTGGATTACCTAAAAATATGGATGGATCAATAGGGTTTGCTGGTGAAAAAATCCAGGAATTTTCTGAATTACTTAGAGAAAAAATAGATTTAGAAATAGTTTTTTGGGATGAGAGATTAACTACGGTTGCTGCACACAAAGCTATGCTTGAAGCGGACCTTTCAAGAGGAAAGAGAAAAAAGATAGTAGATAAAGTTGCTGCAACATATATTTTACAAGGTTATTTAGATAGAATATCAAGAAAATAACAATAATCAAATGAATATCAAGTGAAAATAATTATTGACAAGTATAATTAAAAAAATTAAGATAGAAAAAAGGAGATATTTAAAATGGAAAAAGATATAGAATTTATAGATTTAATGGATGAACAAGGTAATGAGGAAACTTTCAAAGTTGTTAGTTTCTTTAAAATAGATGATTTAAAGTCAGAATATGTAGTTTTAGTTCCAGCTGAAGATGAAGCTGATGAAGCTATCGTATTAAAAATTGTAAAAGACGAAGATGGAAATGATAATTTAATAAATATAGAAGACGAAGGCGAATTCGCTATGGTAGAAGAAGCTTACAGTCTACTTATGCAAGGTGAAGAGTAAAAATTAAATATCATTTTTATTGAAAAGAGGTGTTATACGTATGAGTAATATTGTTTCAATAAATATGGAGGAATTAAAAGAAAACCTTAAAAAGAAGGGATATAAACTTACTCCTCAAAGAAGAGCTATAGTTGATACTATAATTAAAAATGAAGGAAAACATATGACGGCAGAAGAAATTTACGATGAAGTAAAAAGAGACTGTCCTGAGATAGGTTTAGCAACAGTTTATAGAACTGTTTTAATTCTTGAAGAAATAAAATTATTATCAAGATTAGATTTAAGTGATGGTTGTAGTAGATATGAAATCATACATGATGATGAAGAACATAGACACCACCATTTAATTTGTAATAATTGCAAAAAGGTTATAGAAGTTGAGGAAGATTTACTAGATGAACTTGAAGATAGAATTAAAACAAAGTATTTATTCGAAGTTCAAGACCACAGTGTAAAATTCTACGGTATTTGTAACGAATGCAAAAATAAAAATTAAAGGAGAATCCTCTCTAAAAGTGCAGTGACGAGATGACATCCTTTGTTTATACATAAAACAAATAAGGAGGGGAAATATGAAAAATGAGAAACCAAAGGTTAAAGTTATTCCTTTAGGTGGGATAGATGAAATCGGTAAAAATATGACAGTTATCGAATATAAAGATGATATTGTTATTATCGATTGTGGTCTTAAATTCCCAGATGCGGATATGTATGGAATAGATATAGTAATTCCAGATATAACTTATCTTCTAAAGAATAAAGAAAGAATTAGAGGAATTTTCTTAACTCACGGACACGAAGATCATATAGGTGCGTTGCCTTATGTATTAAAGCAATTAAACATACCTATATATGGAACAAAATTAACTTTAGGTATTGTAGAAACAAAATTAAGAGAGCACGGATTATTAGCTGATACAACTCTTAATGTTGTAAAACCTAGAGATAAAGTAAAATTAGACAGTGTAACTGTAGAATTTATTAAAACTAATCACTCAATAGCTGATTCAGTTGCTATTGCAATTCACACACCATTAGGTGTAGTACTTCACACAGGAGATTTTAAAATTGATCATACACCTATAGATGGAGGAAGAACTGATTTTGCAAGACTTGCTGAACTTGGTAAGAAAGGTGTTTTAGTTATGATGGCTGATTCAACTAACGTTGAAAAGCCAGGCTATACTATGTCAGAGAGTATAGTTGGAGATAGTTTAAATAGACTATTTGGGAAAGCTAAGGGTAGAATATTAGTAGCAACTTTTGCATCTAATATTCACAGAATTCAGCAAATTGTAAAATCAGCTGAAATGTATAAAAAGAAGGTAGCAGTTTCAGGAAGAAGTATGGAAAACATAGTTCAAGTTGCTATCGAACTTGGATACCTAAAGTCACAAGAAGGAACTATGGTGACTTTAGACCAAGCTTTAAAGTTAAAAAACGACCAAGTGGTTATTGTTACAACAGGAAGTCAAGGGGAACCGATGTCTGCACTATCTAGAATGGCAGCTTCTGAACATAAGAAGATACAAATAGTAGAAGGAGATACTGTAATTATTTCTGCTACGCCAATTCCAGGTAACGAAAAACTTGTCTCAACAGTTGTAAACAAATTATTTAAAAAAGGTGCTGAAGTTATATACGGATCAGGACAAAACGTCCACGTATCAGGGCATGCGTGTCAAGAAGAATTAAAACTTATACAAACAATTGTAAAGCCTAGATTCTTCATCCCAGTTCACGGTGAGTATAGACATTTAAAATTACATGCTGAACTAGCACTTAAAACTGGTTTAAACAAAAGAAACTACGTATTACCTGAAACAGGTGATGTAATTGAAATTACAAGAAATTCTATTAAAAAGAATGGTTCTGTAAATTCAGGTCAAGTTCTTGTTGATGGTTTAGGTGTAGGAGATGTTGGACATATCGTATTAAGAGATAGAAAACATCTTTCTCAAGATGGTATATTAACTGTTGTAGTTACTTTAGATAGAGAAAGTGCATCAGTTATTGCAGGACCAGATATAATTTCAAGAGGTTTCGTTTATGTAAGAGAGTCAGAAGGCTTAATGGATGAAGCACGTGAAATTGTAAAAGGTGTTTTAAACTATTGCGAGGAAAATAAAGTTACAGATTGGGCAACAATTAAAAGTAAGATAAGGGATGAACTTAGAAATTATCTATATGAAAAAACTAAGAGAAAACCAATGATTTTACCTATAATAATGGAAATTTAAGTAGAATTTTGTCTAATTTCAAAATGATTTTGTTGACTTTTATAAAATAGAATATTAAAATATAAAATAGTGTGAGAAAATTGGGTACGTTTTGTATCCAATTTTCTTTATGTAAGAACGTTTTATAGGTTTACATAAACTTTGTAAATGAATAAAGCCAAAAATTTGGAGGAATAACAATGGATTTAATTAAAAGAGAAGATATTAGAAATATAGCCATCATAGCTCACGTTGACCACGGTAAAACAACATTAGTTGATGCTTTATTAAAAGATAGCCAAACATTTAGAGCAAATGAAAAAGTTCAAGAGAGAGTAATGGACTCAAATGATTTAGAAAAAGAAAGAGGAATAACAATTCTTTCTAAAAATACTGCAATTCACTATAATGATGTAAAAATTAATATAGTTGACACACCAGGACATGCTGACTTCGGTGGAGAAGTTGAACGTGTACTTAAAATGGTTGATTCAGTTTTATTAGTAGTTGATTCTTACGAAGGACCAATGCCACAAACTAAGTTCGTTCTTAAAAAAGCTTTAGAACTTAAGTTAAAGCCAATCGTTGTAATTAACAAGATTGATAAACCAGATGCTAGACCAGAGCAAGTTATAGATGAAGTATTTGATCTATTCTTAGAACTTGGTGCAGATGATGATCAATTAGATTTCCCAATAATCTACGCTTCAGCTAGAGATGGATTTGCAAGATACAAAGTAGAAGATACAAATACAAACATGACTCCACTATTTGATACAATAGTAGAAAAAGTTGAATGTCCAACAGGGGATATAGATGGGCCATTACAAATGCTAGTTACAACTCTTGATTCAAATGAGTATGTTGGAAGAATAGCAATCGGTAAAATCCACAGAGGAAGAGTTAAGAAAAACCAACAAGTTGCACTAGTAGCTAAAGATGGAAGTACTAAAAATTACAAAGTAAGTGCATTATTCGGATATAACGGATTAAAAAGAGAAGATATAGAAGAAGCCGCTTTAGGTGATATAGTTGCTCTAGCTGGTGTAGGAGATGCTAACATCGGAGAAACTATAGCAGATTCTCAAAGCCCAGAAGCTTTACCATTTGTTGATATCGATGAGCCAACATTAAGCATGAACTTCATGGTTAATGATTCTCCATACGTTGGTCAAGATGGTGATTTCATAACATCAAGACACTTAAGAGATAGATTAATGAAAGAACTTGAAACAAACGTAAGTTTAAGAGTTAGAGAAATTACTCCAGACTGCTACGAAGTATCAGGTAGAGGAGAACTTCATTTATCAGTTCTTATAGAAACAATGAGAAGAGAAGGATATGAATTACAAGTTTCAAAAGCTAACGTAATCTTCAAAGAAGAAAATGGAAAAACTATGGAGCCTATGGAATATTTAACAATAGATGTTCCAGAAGAATTCATGGGACCTGTAATGGAAAAATTAGGGCCTAGAAAAGGTGAAATGGTTAATATGACTTCAGCTGTTAATGGATATACAAGATTAGAATTCGTTATTCCAGCTAGAGGACTTATAGGATTCAGAAATGAATTTATGACAGATACAAAAGGTAATGGAATAATGAACCACGTATTCCACGGATATGCTCCACACAAAGGAGAAATCCCAGGAAGAAGTAGAGGATCAATAGTTTCATTCGAACAAGGTGATGCTATAGCGTACGGATTATTCAATGCACAAGAAAGAGGATCATTATTTATAGATGCAGGAACACCTGTATACCAAGGTATGATCGTTGGAGTTTGTGGAAGAGCTGATGACTTAGACATAAACGTATGTAAAGGTAAAAAACTTACTAATACAAGATCATCAGGTGCTGATGAAGCTTTAAAATTAGTCCCACCTATAAAAATGTCATTAGAGCAAGCTTTAGAATTCATTAATAATGATGAATTAGTAGAAGTTACTCCAAACAATATAAGAATGAGAAAAACAATTTTAGATAGTACTGAAAGAAAAAGAGCAATTAGCAGAAGCAAGAAATAAGATAAAAATTTCTTTATAAACTAATAGAAAAGTATTATAATTAAGTAAATAGCCTGCTATAGGCTATTTACTTTTGTATATAGGGGGTATTTTAT
Organism: Clostridium sp. LY3-2; assembly: GCF_024705715.1. Lineage (NCBI taxonomy): Bacteria > Bacillati > Bacillota > Clostridia > Eubacteriales > Clostridiaceae > Clostridium > Clostridium sp. LY3-2. The sequence continues at coordinate 10,792 of NZ_JAMDLQ010000034.1, read as the reverse complement.
GAAGAGAACCAAGAAAAAAATTATTGGCGCTTTATGTATTGCAGCTATAATTGTAATAGGTGGAGTAGTATATACTTACAGTAAAAATACTAATAACCCAATAAAATCTTCAGAGACTTCAGTCACTATAGATGTAAATAAAGGCGAGGCTTTTTATACACTATTAGACAGACTTAAGGGTGAAGGGATTTTAAGAAGTGAATTTATGACAAAACTATACTTAAAAATAAATGGTATTTCACCAAAAGTTATACCAGGTACATATACAATAGATAGTGATACATCTTTAAAAGAACTTCTTACAAGACTTCAAACAGAGGATAATTTGAAGGTAACAATTCCAGAAGGATACGATATTTCTGAAATTGGAAATAAGCTTCAAGAAGCTGGATTATTTACTAAAGATGAATTTATTAAAGCTGTTGAAAATTATAAATTACCTTCATTTATTAAAGAAGTGCCAGGTAGACGTTACCAATTAGAAGGGTATCTTTTCCCAGATACTTATGCAATCCCTAAAGGATCAAGTCCAGATTACGTAATTCAAGCTATGTTAAAAAGATTTAAAGCAGAAATTGACGCTTTAGAAAAGCAATATGGTGTTACATTAAATGCTGAACAGATAGATGAATTAGTAACAAAAGCTTCAATAATTGAGAATGAAGCAAGGGTTGATAAAGAACGTCCTATAATAGCATCAGTAATTAATAATAGATTAAAAACTAATATGCCGCTTCAAATTGATGCAACTGTAATATATGCATTAGGAAAGCATGTAGATGTAGTAACATATAAAGATTTAAAAGTAGATTCAAAGTATAATACTTATAAAAATAAAGGATTACCAATAGGGCCTATTTCAAACCCTGGTAAAAAATCTTTAGAAGCTGCTTTAAAACCTGCAAGTACAGATTATCTATATTATATATTAGTACCTGGTACTAATGAGCATAAATTTACAAAAAGCGGTAACGAATTCAATGAATTTAGAAAGAAATATGGATATGATGATTAATAATTGGAGGTAAAAATGAGTGGTATAACTTATGATTACATGGAAGAATATCTTAGAGGATTAATTGGAGAAACAACTGGTAAACTTAAAGCAGTTGAGGAATTTGCTATAGAGAACAAAGTTCCTATAATCCAAAAAGAAGGTGCTAAATTCCTAGAATTTATGGTTAGCATGAAAAAACCATTAAGAATTCTAGAATTAGGTACAGCAATAGGGTATTCTGCTATACTAATGTATGATGCAGCAGGAACGAATCCTCACATCACTACAATAGAAAGAAGTAAAGAAATGATAGACCTAGCAAAGGTGAATATCGAAAAATTCGGATTGAATGATAATATTATCATAAAAGAAGGGGACTGTCTAGATATATTAGAAAGTTTAGAAGAGCCTTATGATTTAATATTTATGGATGCTGGAAAAGGTCATTATAATCACTTCCTTCCACATTGTTTAAGATTATTAAAAAATGATGGAATTATAATTGCTGATAATGTATTATTTAGAGGAATGGTCGCATCACAAGAGCTAGTAAAAAGAAGAAAAATTACTATTGTAAAAAGGATGAGAACATATCTAGAGATGGTATCAAATGATGAAAGTTTAATAACCTCAGTCATACCTATGGGTGATGGTATAGCTATAACTAAGAGGAGGTAATTTATGTTTAAACCAGAAATTCTAGCGCCAGCTGGAAATTTAGAAAAATTAAAAATAGCAATAGATTTTGGAGCAGACGCCGTTTATATAGGTGGGAGTAAGCTTAACTTAAGAGCATTTGCGGGTAATTTCACTAATGAAGAAATTGCAGATGGTCTTAAGTATTGTCATGATAGAGGGAAAAAATTATATGTAACTATGAATGTTTTCCCTAGAAATTATGATTTAGATGGAGCAGCTGAATATGTAAAAGGGCTAGAAGACTTAGGAGTAGATGCAATTTTAGTTGGAGACCCAGGTCTTATTGCAGTTGTTAAAGAAGCTGCACCAAATTTAGATATACATTTAAGTACTCAAGCAAATACAGTTAACTGGAAGACTGCAAAATTCTGGTATGATTTAGGTGTAAAAAGAATAGTTTTAGCTAGAGAGATGAGCTTTAATGAAATTCATGGATTTAGAGATAACTTGCCTAAAGAATGCGAAATAGAAGCATTTGTGCATGGTTCTATGTGTATGGCTTATTCAGGAAGATGTTTAATTTCAAATTATATATTAGGAAGAGATTCAAACAAAGGAATCTGTGCTAATGTATGTAGATATAAATATTATTTAGTTGAAGAAACTAGACCTAATGAGTTCTTCCCTGTATTTGAGGATGAACGAGGAACTTACATAATGAATTCAAAGGACTTATGTATGATAAAACATATCCCAGAACTTGTTAAAGCTGGTATACACTCTTTAAAAATAGAAGGAAGAATGAAAAGTGAATTCTACGTAGCTTCAGTTGTTAAGGCTTATAGAGAAGCACTAGATAGTTATTTTGAAGACCCAGAAAACTATGAATTCAAAGAAGAGTGGATGACAACAGTATTAAAAACTAGTCATAGACCTTTCCACACAGGTTTCTATTTTGGAAAATCTGGAGAACAAACATATGAGCATTCATCATATGTAAGAGATTATGATATAGTAGGAATTGTTAAGTCTTATGATAAAGACAGTAAAATTGCTACTATCGTACAGAAAAATAGAGTGTTTGAAGGGGATAAGGTTGATGTTTTAAGAGCTAAAACTCCTAATTTCTCAATAACTTTAGAAGAGATGTATGATGTTGATAAAAATAAAGAAACAGATGTAGCAAATAGAGCACATATGATTTTCACAGTTAAAATTGATATAGAATTAAAAGAAAATGATATGCTAGTAAAAGCAAAAGAAACATTATCATTAGAAGATAATTAAGGAGGAACTTTTATGAAAAAACCTATACTTATTGGAATTACTGGGGGAACAGGATCAGGAAAAAGCACAATTGCTCACGAGATATTTAATAGCTTTAACGAGGATTGCATAGCAATGGTTGAGCAGGATGCTTATTATAAAGATCAAAGTCATTTAACAATGGAAGATAGGGTTAAAACTAACTATGACCACCCTAAAGCGTTTGATACTGAACTATTAGTTCAGCACTTAAATACTCTTGCAGAGGGCAAAGCCATTGAAAAACCAATTTATGATTTTGCAAGTCACAACAGAGCAAAAGAAACTGTCACTGTTGAACCTAAAGAAATTATAATTGTCGAAGGTATTATGGTTTTAGAAGATCAAAAATTAAGAGATCTTCTTGATATAAAAGTTTACGTTGATACAGATGCAGATGTAAGAATTATAAGAAGAATGGTTAGAGATATAAATGAAAGAGGAAGAACAGTTGAATCAGTAATAGATCAATATCTTTCAGTCGTAAGACCAATGCATATGCAATTTATAGAACCAACTAAAAGATATGCAGATATTATTGTACCAGAAGGCGGACAAAACAAAGTTGCTATCGATATAATGGTTTCAAAAATAAAAGATATATTAAAGTAGTGAATAAAGCACCTCTTTATAGGCAATAATTGCCTATAGGAGGTGTTTTTTTGAAGATAAAATTAAGTAGAGAAAAACAAATTTTTAGTGTATTTATATTGATATTTAGTTTGTTATCTGTAAGGTTATATTTTTTGCAAGTTAAACCTGTAGAAAAGGTAACGGCACAGTATAAAAATCATCAAACAGAAAATATTAGTGATATAAATTATATGGTATTAGATTCTAAAGGGAAAGATTTATTTAAATATAATAAAGAATATGTACTAGTTATAGATGCAAAGCCTTTTAGTCTTAATAATTACGAAGAGACTTTAGAAGATTTAATGGCGTTAAACTTCATTATGAAAGGTGAAAACATAGATTTTAACTACACAGATGTCATGAAAAATAAAGGTAAATTATACTATAAAATATCTGAAAGCACTTTCAATAAAATAAAAAGATTAAATAATATTAAAGGTATATATACTTATGTTTATGATAAGGTTGACAAAAAGGAAGCTTGGTCTACAAGCGGAATGTTATCAAATATAGGGCAAAATAAATCAGTAAAAGATTCTTTTGAAGATAAATTATATAACGAACTTAAAAATAACGAATCACCTAAAAAAAATTTCTATTTAGATGATTCAGCTGTATATAATCACGAAGAGATAGATATAAAAAAAGAAAACAGGAATTTAAAATTAACAATTGATAAGGAACTAGATGACAAAATAAGAAATGTTTTATCAAAAGAAGAATTTTCAAAATATAAAAATGTAGGAGTTATATTATTAGAATCAAATACAGGGAAAATAAGGTCTATGATTCAAAAAGATGAGAGTTATGCAAATATAAACTTAGGAATTGAAGGTCAAGGCTTTGAACCAGGTTCTATATTTAAGTTAGTAACTTATGCAACGGCTTTAGAAAAAGCTATATTAAGCCCTCAAAACACATATGTTTGTACTGGTGCAGTCTGTAAGAATGCACACGGTAGACTTACTGTAAATGATGCACTTACAATATCATGTAACGATATTTTTGGAATAATAGGTAACGAGATAGGATATCAAAATATGGTAGATTATTGCAAAAGACTTGGATTATACGATAGAGTATTAAATTTACAAACTGAAAATAAAAACGAAACTTTAGGTGTTATGCCAAAAGAAGATGATGGTATGAACAACTTTGCAATAGGGCAGTGTATGACTGTGTCTCCACTTCAAATAATTGGTGCGGTTAATGCTGTAATTAATAATGGAGTATACGTAAAGCCGTATTTAGTATCGGAAATAATTGATTCAAACGAAAAGACGGTAAAAGAGTTTAAAACGACTTCTGAGAAAATATTTAGTAAAACTACAAGTGAAATAGTTAGAGATGGTATGAAAGATGTAGTGAAAAAAGGTACTGGTGTTCAAGCTAAAATAGAGGGAATCGAGATAGGTGGGAAAACAGGGTCAAGTACAAGTAGCGATTATACAACTCACTCTTGGTTTTTAGGAACATTTAATATTAATGGAAGTACTCACACTATGTTAGTATTTATTCCAAACCTAAAAAGTGAAAAAGGCGAAGAAGTAGGAGGAGGAAATACAGCAGCTCCAATCTTTAGAGAAATAGTAAAAGAAATAAACAAAAAATGATGCTAAATTTTTAGCATCATTTTTTACGTTTAATTTATTATTAAGACATTATAGGTTTAATTTAAGGTGTTACCATAATATCATTAGAAAGAAAAGGGGGGATTTTATGGATAATATAAGAAATGGAGTTTTAATTTTAACAGGGTTTGGAACAATTTTAAGTTTAAGTATAAAGTGGGCAAACAATTTAATATTAGAATCGGTAAGATCAAAGTTAAGAGTTGTGCCTTGTATACAAAATTTATTTGATACTATATTAAAAGTAATGATATGTATTTTACCAATTACAATGATTTTTGTAATTATTAACAGTGTTTTTAGAGAAAAAGATAATTTTAAAAACTATAGTTTATTAGAAATACTATTTTTATCTATTATAGTTATTGCTACACTTTTAGAATTATTAATAGCACAAGATAAAATAAGTAAGATAAAAAAGATATACATTGACAAGCTTTTATATAATAAGTTTGATGATTTAAGTAGAAGTGATAAAAAAATAATAAAGGTTGGTATAATTTTTTCAGCGCTTTCAGGAAGTGTATCAACTATATATACGATAATCGGTATAGCATCTTATATAAGTGATTTTAAAATTACAGAAAATGTGTTTATATCACTTGGAATATCAGCTATATTAGCTGTCTTTAATATGCTTCTATTTATAATTTTTATAAGTACATATACCATATTAAAAGACTTATATAAAGAAGGAATGTACACAATAATTTTAAGGCAGGGTAATTATAATATTGTATGTCCTTTGTTTTTAGATATAGATGAATATTACGTATTTAATGAAAATGGAAGGATTAGATATGTGAAACAAAGTGAAGTTACTGAGATAATAGTAAGCAATAAATAAATCTTTTGAAATCATTTTTGCTCTTTTAAGAAAGTTTTAAACATTACTATCATAAAATAATATTAGCAATTGTAGGAGGAGTAAAGTGATAGTTTTATCAAACTTTATAGAATTATTGTGTAATACTGTATTTTTAACAGGATATATATCAAGTAACAATACATTCCCAACCCCTCTAGATGAAAAAGAAGAAGAAATGTATTTAAGAAAGTTAAAAGAGGGGGATAAAAAAGCAAAAAGTATTTTAATTGAAAGAAATTTAAGACTAGTTGCACATATAGTTAAAAAGTACTCGTTTCCTAACAAAGATGTAGATGAATTAATATCTATAGGCACAGTAGGTTTAATAAAAGCTATAGATTCCTTTAATGTTGATAAAGGTACAAGACTAGCAACATATGCATCTAGATGCATAGAAAATGAAATCTTAATGTTATTTAGAAATAATAAAAAGCAAAAAGGTGAAGTATACCTACAAGACCCAATTGGAGTTGATAAAGAAGGTAATGAATTGCGCTTATAATTATGTATGTGATATTTCTTCTTAAATAATGATATAATTACTTTATCATTATTTAGGGGGAAGACAATGGATGATAGAAATTTTATATTACTAATAGGGACTTTTATTTCTGTAATTTGGTTAACTTCGAAGTTTGTTACAAAATATTTTAGTACAGAAATAAAAGAAAAGATTATAAAAAAGCCTGGTGAGCAATATCATATAAGCATTTTTACAGCATGGCTAATTAATAATATCGGAATAGTAGATGTTGTGATGTTTATTTATTTGTTTTATACATATTTTAGAGATGTTAAATCTAATGATGGAATACATAACGATATTGGCATAAGTATTTTTTCTGGAGTAATAGTCTTAATAATATTTATAATATTGGTAGCATTATTTTTTTTGTTTATAGCAATACTGGTAATACCTACTATAAATGTAGGTACTATATTTAATTATATTTTAAAAGAGTTTATTAATCAGTTAAAAAATCAAGAATTAAGGGTGCAAAATAAAAAAATATATGAAAAAGAAAAAAGGATCTGTAACATAGGAATTATTTTAACTGGAATTGGTTCTGCAATATTTACTATTTGTTTTGGATATCAAATGTACATTGTATACAATGGTGGTAAAGACGAATTATTAATAGTTAGTTTTATAGGGATAACAATATATATGGCGACATATTGTTTATGGAAATCAATAAAAAGTGTAATTAGTGATTTAGAGGATTATAGGTTATTTTATTTATTCGATAAAGATAATAAATTAATTGTAGTTACATCCCTTTATATTGAAGTTGAAGATAAATATGTGTTTTATAAAAGTGGGATAAGATGTTCTTACTTGAAATCAGAAGTAAAAACTATATTCTGCGAAGAAAAATTGGAAAATAATATTAATCATGAAAATAAATATTCAATTAAATTCAAAAGAATATATATTTGGATAGAAAAAATTGGAGAAACAAAACTCATTAGAAAATTTAAAGAAACAGATTTTTTTAAAATAATTACACAAAAATGAAAATAAATAAAAGCAGCTTATAAGCTGCTTTTATTTTATATATATTTTAATTTCAAAAGAATTAGAATTAGTTTTTTTGTATTCAATTTTGTTTAGTATTGACTTAAGCAATTCATTTTTTAGTTTAACATCAGTAATTAAAGGATAAGATTTAACTACTGCTTCAAAATCGATTATAGCATCTTGAAGATTTTTAGAGGTAGATTTAGAGTTTAACTTATTTTCAATACTATTCTTTTCGCTAGTTAACAAATTAATTCTATTAGCTATATTAGTAGATCTATCTAGAAAAACTTCTTCAGTATAGATTCCACGCTCTAAGAAATCAAATAGTTTTAATTTCTGATTTTCTAAAGTTTTTATTTCTTTAGTTATATTTGCTAGTTGGCCTTTAAAAATAGAAGTTTCATCATCTTTAGGCTCATTAGACTCTAATTCATATCTATAGCCTTCAATAACTTTCTCTATTTGATTTAATACTTCTAATTCAACATCATCAAATCTGTTGCTTATGTTACCACATTTATAGGTACACATAATTCTATGGATACCTCTTGATGGTCTCATAGTCATCTTTTTACCACAAACTGCGCAGGTTATTAATCCAGCAAAAGGATTTATAGGAGCGTTTGTAAGTTGATATGGAACATGATATCTATTATTCAATATTTCTTGAGACTTATTCCATATTTCTTTATCTATAAGCGGCTTATGTTTACCGTCAACAATTATCCATTCTGATTTATCACGCATTTTTGTATCTTTAAGTTTACCCGGTGTTTTAGATTTTCTAATATCTTTTTTCTTCCAAGTTATCTTGCCTATATATATAGGATTTTTTAATATAGTAAGAACAGAGCTAGCACTAAAATTATTTCCAATCTTAGTTTTATAACCTAACGAATTAAGATAGTCAGCAATATTCTTTGAACCACTACCTTCAGTATAAAGTTTAAAAATCAGTTTTATAATTTCTGATTCTTCTTCATTTATTTTTAGAGTTCTACTTTTCTTTATATAATCAATGTCATATCCAATTGGGGGATTAGTAGCTATATAATTACCGTCTTCTACAGAACGGACTCTTCCTCCTTGCATACGTCTATTAATCATTTTTAATTCTTTACGGCTCATAAAAGCTTCAAATTCACTATATTCTTCATCAAAATCATTATTAAGATCATATGTTTTCATTGGGGTGATTATTTTAGTTTTGCTATTTTTAAATGTTTCTAAAATAACTCCTTGGTCCTTCATATCACCACGACCTAATCTTTGCATATCCATTACTAGAACACCAGAATAAGTTTTAGCTTCTACTTCTTTAAGAAGTTCTAGCATCTTAGGTCTAAAAAATAAACTTTCACCAGATACAATTTCTTCTTTAATTTCAACAATATTTAATTCATGTTCTTTAGCATATTTTAAAAGAGCTTTTCTATGTTTAGATAATGTTTCACCTTGCCCTAAAGTTTTTTCAAGTTCTTCATCGGCACGTGATTTCCTTAGATACATACATACCTTATTCATCAGATCACTTCCTTATTAAGTTAAATTCTAATTTTAATATTAGAAATCATCAAATTTTTCCACAATTCCAAGCGGGTTAAATCTGATTATGTAATTATCTATAGCATACCAATTTCCATACTTATGCTCATAATAAGAAAGAGCTTCAATAAGAAATTGATTTGTAACACCAAGATAATCTGATAAATCTTGATTACCTATTCTTAGCTTATATGCATCAATTAATTTATTGATACCAACTAAGGTTTGGTAGCTAAATGATCTAGCAGTATTTTCTTGCTTAATATTTCTTATGTTATTTAAGTTAGTAATATTACCAACTGTGAACTTAAAGTGTCCGATTTCTTCAGAAAGTACACAGTATTTTTCTTTATCAGATATTCTTTTATTAATAACAATGCAATTATCAATACATTTTCCACATGGAAGATCAACGCCTAAATCTAGTTCATAAACGTTTATACCTTGAATATGGGCAGTTTCTAGTAACTGTTCGTAATCTGTCATCAAATTTCCAACCCCCCATTGATATAATTATTTTTTATCCTTTAAGAAAGTATCAATGATGTTGTCCATATTAGCTTTTTCTTCATCAGTTAAATCATCATTGTGGCAAGCAACAGGTATAAGGTGTTCCTTATCTTTTTCTTCCCAAAGTTTAGTATCTCTTTTTGGTAGTTCAGTAACGTTAGTATCTTGTTGATATTTAGGCATTTCTACTAAATCCTTTGTATATGCAACAACCTTGTTTTTACCAGCGTTATTTAATTTTCTTAAATCATTTATATGTTCTTGTTCTTGTTCAGATAAATTGTTATTAACGTTAGGATTTTCATCAAAATCTAGTAGCCATAGAGGACTTACATCAAGTGCATTAGCGATTACACCTAACTTGTCAATAGGCATGTTTTTGATTGATCCAGTTTCATATCTTTGTAATGTAGATTTACTCATATTAGTTTTACTAGCTAAATCTTGATAAGAAAGCTTTAACTCTAATCTTCTGCTTTGTATTCGATTCATTATACTGTTTAGTTTTGAATCATTAAGTAAGTTACTCATAAAATCACCTCATAGGTTAATTATAAAATATATTTTCAAAAATGCAACGAAATTTTGAAAAAACACAAAATAAAGTTGCGTAAATGGGTTGACATATAAAATGAGTGATGATATGATTTAATCATCCCAAATACGCAACGGAGGTGATTGAATGATTTATGCTAAATTAAAAGGGATTATGAAAGAAAAAAATTTCTCTCAGAGTAAACTAGCTGATGAGCTAGATATAACAACGCAAAGTCTAAACGCAAAGTTAAATGGGCGTACCCAATTTACATTAGGGGAAGCGTTTAGAATTATAGATATTTTAGATATAAAGAATCCTAACGACATAGTGAAAATTTTTTTTAATAATAATATCCCAAATACGCAACGAGGGGTTGGATAGGAGGTACACAATGAATAAAGTAATGATTTTTGAAAACAGACAACTCTTAGGAAAAGAATTTAAAATTTATGGAACAAAAGAAAATCCTTTATTTTTAGCTAAAGATGTAGCGAATTGGATAGATCATAAAAAGCCAAATGAAATGATAGCTAATATTGATGAAGATGAAAAAGAAAAAATAAAAATCAACCATAGCGATAATAACGCTAGGGTACTT
>NZ_JAMDLQ010000033.1:0-20181 GCF_024705715.1 Clostridium sp. LY3-2 | reverse complement strand
AGATGAAGTAAATAAAATAACAAGAGAAAAAAATAATGAGATTACTTCATTAAAAAATGAAAAAAATAATTTAATTAATAAAATTAAAGAAGAAAATAAAATAGCTATATCTAAATTAAATAAGGAAAATGAAGAAAAGATAAATAGCATTTTAGATATAAAAGAAAAAGAAGTAAAAGAGATAATTAATGTAAAAGATAAGATAATAAAAGATATTAATGAAAAGTGCGAAAAAGATATACTAAACATTCAAAAAGAAAAAATAGAAGAAGTTAAAGTATTAAAAGAAGAAAATGAAAATAAATTAAATCTTTTAAGATCTGAAAAAGACGATATCATTAAATCTTTAAATAAAAATATTAAAGATTTAGATACTAATTTAAACAAATCTCTAAATGAAACAAAAGAAAAGTTAGAAAAGGTAAATATAGAAAAAGAAGAGTTAGTAAAAGAAAATCTTTCTATAAAAGAAGAACTAGAATTAAAAAATTCAAACCTTGATACTTTAAAATCTAAAATTTTAAAAGAGGAAAAAGATAAAAATATATTAAAATCAGAAAAAGATACACTTTTAGAAAAGGTTCAAAAGTTAGAAAAAGAAAAAGAATTTTTAGAAAATGAAGCTGTTACTCTAAGTAAAAAAGAGACAAGCCTTAGAGAAAAAGTAGAAGATTTAAATAAAATAATAGAGATAAAGACTAAAGATTTAGAAGGAATTAAATTTAAAAATAATGTTTTAAGTAAAGAAATAGAAGAAAATAAAAAAGAAAAACTAGAACTTAAAGATAGTTTAGATAGAGTTAAAAATAGCAAATCTTCATTAGAGATGGAATTAGATATGCAAAGAAGTAAAAACTCAGAAATAAAAGAAGAGATAAATCATTTATCAGACCTTTTAGGAAAAAGTGAAGGTGAACTAGAAGAAGCGAGAAGTAGTCTTTCTAATAAAGAATTAATTATAGAAGAACTTGAAAAGAGATTTAATTCTTCAAGAGAGGAAATAGAAGAATTTAAGAAAAAGGAAAATGAGTTATTAATAGAAATTAAAGAAAAGGAAGAAAAAATAGAGAATTTAGATTCGGAATTCAATATAAAAGAAAAAGAAATAGAAACTTTAAATGAAGAGATAAATAAAGCTAAAAATCAAAAAAGATTAATATTAGAATCAGGAAAAGAAACTAGAGAAGAACTTATTAGTAAAAAATATAAATGTGCAGACCTTGAAAAAAAATTACACGAAAAGACTTTAGAACTAGCTATAATAACTAAAAAGTATGAAACGCTACGCATTAATTCAAAAGGAAATGTACTTTTAAAATAAGTAAATATAAAGCGCTTAGAGAAATTTTTTAAGCGCTTTGTTTTTATGTCTTTAATATGCTAGAATAAACAGAAGATAAGTAAGTGTTTTTACATTTAGGAGAGATGATAATAATGAATAAAATAGAAGTATTAGCGCCAGCAGGTAGCTTAGAAAGTTTATATGCTGCTATAAATAACGGGTGTGATGCAATATATTTAGGTGGAAATAAATTTTCAGCTAGGGCTTATGCATCAAACTTTGATAACGAACAAATGCAAAAGGCAGTAGACTACGCTCATAGTTATGGGGTAAGTGTATATGTTACTATGAATACCCTTTTAAAAGAGGATGAGTTAAAAAAAGCAATAAAATATGTAGGATATCTTTATGAAATAGGTGTAGATGCACTTATAATTCAAGATTTAGGTTTATATAGAGAAATAAGAGAAAATTATAAAGACTTTGAAATACATGCGTCAACTCAAATGACTATACATAACGGACTTGGAGCAATTTATTTTAAAGATAAAGGATTCCATAGAATAGTTTTATCAAGAGAACTTAGTTTTGATGAAATTAAATACATATCAGATGACTTAAAAATAGAGACAGAGATGTTTGTTCACGGAGCTCTTTGTATTTGTTATTCAGGGCAGTGTTTGATGAGTTCTATGATAGGTGGAAGAAGTGGAAATAGAGGAAGATGTGCCCAGCCTTGTAGAATGGAATATACTCTTAAAAACACTAAAGGAGATGAAAGACGAGGATATCTTTTATCACCTAAGGATATGTGCACTATAGAAGACGTTAAAGATATTATAGATACAGGCACATATAGTTTAAAGATTGAAGGAAGAATGAAAAGACCAGAGTACGTAGCTGGAGTTGTAAGAAATTATAGAAAAGCTGTAGATAAGGAATTAAATAAAGAGATTTTTGACCTTAAAAAAGGAAAAGAAGAATTACTTCAATTATTTAATAGAGGAGGCTTTACTAAAGCTTTCTTAAAAAAAGATACAGGAAAAGATATGATGAGCTATAGTTTCCCTAAAAATACTGGGATTTACCTTGGAAAGGTGCTTCCTAGTTTAGAAGTTTTATTAGAAGGTGATATAAGTCTTGGAGACGGCGTAAGGCACGGAGATTCAGGCTTTGTTATTAATAAAATAATAAAAGGAAATGAGGAAGTTAAAAAGGCTTATAAAGGGGATAAAGTTAAGCTATTCCCATTAGGCTATAAAAAGTCAGAAGAAATTTATAAAATGGCTGATAAAGATTTAAATGAAGATTTAAAAAGCACAATTAAGCCTTATATAAAGAAACTTCCGCTAAACCTAGTAGTTAAATTTAAGCTAGGTGAAAGTGTAGAATTAACGACTAAGTTTAAAGGCACAGAATATAAAGTTTCTGGAAGTGAAGTTTTAGAAGCTACAAATAAGCCTTTAGATAAAGAAAGAATAATAAAAGCTTTAAGTAAATCAGGAGATTATCCTTATAAGTTTAATAATATAGAATTTAGCCATTTTACAGACGGATTTTTAAGAGTTGGTGAGTTTAACGAACTTAGAAGAGAGTTATTTGATAAAGTTATAAAAGAAACTCAAAAAAGCTACAGAAGAAGAAGACCAAATGAAGTTATAAAAATTGAATCTAAGATAAAAGAAACTAAACTTAAAGGGTTAGTTATACCAAAGGTAGTTTTAAAAGAACAATATAACGAAATAAAAGATGAGTTTAAATATATCATAGTAGATGTATTTAGTAGAGATGAAGATGGAATTAAAATAAGAGACATAGAAGAAATGAAAAAGAATAACGAAATTATTTTAAAGATTCCAAACATCTTAAAAGGTGAAATAGATAAAGTTATAAAAGTTATAGATGATTTAAAAGAAGATATATTTGGAATTTTAACTTCAAATGTTGGAATAATAAATAAATATAAAAATGAATTAGAAATTATAGGTGATTACAAACTTAACATATTTAATAGTAAGGCCTTAGATTTTTATAGTGAAGATATTAACCTTTTAACTATAAGTCAAGAATTAAACAGAAAAGAAATGAAGTCAGTTTTAAAAGGATTTAAAGGAAATATATCAACTATACTTTACGGAAAAACTGAACTTATGATAAGTGAGTACTGCCCAATTGGAAGTACCTTTGGAGGTAAGACTACAAAAAAAGATTGCAGTAGACCTTGTGAAAAAGATAGATTCAATCTTATAGATAGAGTAGGCGAAAGTTTACCTTTAATGACAGATATTTTTTGTAGAAGTTATATTTTAAATAGTTTAGGAACTAATTTAATTAATGATATAGAGGATCTAAAAGAAATAGGAATAGATACATTTAGATTAGATTTTACAAACGAAACTAAAAAAGAAGTCAGAGAAATTATAGACGAGTTAAAAGGAAATAAAGAAGTAGACGATAAAAACTATACTAAAGGCCATTATAGAAGAGGTGTAGAATAGATAATGAATGAGAGAACATTTAGGGTTTTAGAATTTGAAAAAATCAAAGATAGTGTTAGAAATTATGCAAAAACATCAGGTGGTAAAAATCTTATAAACAAGATGGAACCTAAAAAATCAAGATTTGAAGTTATTAATTCTTTAGAAGAAACTAAAGAAGCATTAGATATGATAAATATAAAAGGGGCTCCTCCATTTAGAAATATGGAGGGCGTTAAAGAAGGTCTTCTAAGAGCAGCTAAGGGAGGTTCTTTAAATCCTTTAGAACTATTAAACATAGGAAATATGTTAAGATGTTCTAGACTTTTTAAAGAATACACAAAAAGAGAAGAAGAGGAAGTTGCCTTTTTAAAGATAGAAGACTTAGTATCTATCTTAGGAGAAGTTAAATCTTTAGAAGATGATATTGAAAGAGCTATTATTTCAGAAGATGAAATATCAGATAGGGCTTCAAGTACTTTATATAATATTAGAAGAAACTTAAAAGAAAAAAACTCATCTGTAAGAGAAAAGATAAACTCACTTGTAAAAAGTAATTCAAGTTATCTTCAAGATAACCTTTATACAATGAGAGGTGATAGATACGTACTTCCTGTAAGAATTGAGTATAAATCACAAGTTCCAGGTATAGTTCACGATTCAAGTGCAACAGGTGCGACAGTTTATATAGAACCTACAAGCCTAGTTAATTTAAATAACGAAATAAAAGAACTTATGATTAAAGAAGCAAAAGAAATCGAAAGAATCTTAAGAGAACTTACAGATAAAGTACGTGATAATATAGACCTTTTAAAAAGCAACAACAAAATGCTTGGAGTTTTAGATTTTATTTTTGCAAAAGCAAATTACGCTTTAAAAATAGAAGGAACTATTCCAAAAGTATCAGAAGACGGAAGTTTTGATTTAATAAGTGCAAGGCATCCTTTAATAGATGTAGATAAGGTTATATCATCTGATATTTACCTTGGAAAAGATTATAACGTACTTATGATTACAGGACCCAATACTGGAGGTAAAACAGTTACTATAAAGACAGTTGGAAGTATACATCTAATGGCACTTAGCGGTCTTTTAATTCCAGCTATGGAAGGGTCTACTGTAGGATTTTATCACGAAATTTTTGCAGATATAGGAGATGAGCAGAGTATAGAGCAATCCCTATCAACTTTTTCAGGGCATATGACTAATATAGTAGATATTATGAAAAAGGCAACTAAAGAGTCTTTAGTAATCTTTGACGAATTAGGTGCAGGTACAGACCCTACAGAAGGGGCAGCACTTGCAGCTTCAATTATAGAAAATTTAAAAAGAAGAGGAACTAAAGTTATAGCAACAACTCACTATAGTGAACTTAAAAGCTATGCTTTAAGAACAGAAGATGTTGAAAATGCTTCTGTTGAGTTTGATATTAAAACTTTAAGACCAACATACAGACTTTTAATTGGAGTTCCAGGTAAATCTAATGCCTTTGAAATATCAAGAAGATTAGGTCTTTCAAATGATGTAATAAAAGAAGCAAAAGAATTTATAGATGAAGAAAATCTACAATTCGAAGATTTAATTAAAGACCTTCAAGAAAAGAGTATAATAGCTAAAAAAGAAGCAAGAGAAGCTCAAAGTGAAAGAGCTACAGTATTAAAACTTAGAAGAGAATACGAAGAAAAGCTAAAAAGATTAGATAACACTAAAGATAAAGCTTATATGGACGCTAGGCGTGAAGCTAAAGATATTATATCTAAAGCTAAAGATGAAGCAGATGAAATATTAAAAGCTATGAGAGAACTTGAAAAGCTTGGAATTTCAGGTGGTGGAAGAAATAGACTTGAAGAAGAGAGAAAGAAGCTTAAAGATAGTTTAGAAGATAAGGAAAGAGCTATTAATAAAAGTAAAGAAAATGATGGAGAAGTTATTAAAAATATTTCTCTTGGAATGGAAGCATTCCTTCCTTCATTAAACCAAAATGTAATAGTTATTTCACTTCCAGATAATAAAGGCGAAGTTCAAGTTGAAGCTGGAATTATGAAAATTAGCGTAAAAGCTAAGGATTTAAGAGTTTCAACAAATAACAAAAAAGCTAAAAAAGAAAAGAAAAAGAGAGAAGTTAAATTAAATTTAAGTTCTGTTGATAGTAGAGTTGATTTAAGAGGGATGGATGCTTTAGATGCTTGTTATACTTGTGATAAATATTTAGATGATGCATATAGGGCAAATCTTTCAGAAGTTTCAATAGTGCACGGAAAAGGTACTGGTGTTTTAAGAAAAGCTATTAACGATATGTTAAAAAGACATCCTCATGTAAAGAGTTATAGATTAGGTATTTACGGAGAAGGTGGAGACGGAGTAACTATAGTAACTTTAAAATAATGTTAAAAGTGTAACTAGATTTTTAAATCTAGTTACACTAAAAAACTAAAAATGATTAACGATTACACTAGAGTTTGCAAAAAAATATCGAAAAATGGGTTTATTTTTTTCTTGCATTAAATTATAATTATGTTATATTTTTTATCAATTTGGGAAATAGAAATAGGAGAGATAATATGACTAATAAAGATTCTTACGTACTATTAATGGGAGCATCAATAGTAGATATACTAGGATTTAGTAGAAGTACTTACAAAGGAAAAGACTCAAATCCTGGAAATATAAAAATATCATTAGGGGGCGTTTGTAGAAACATAGCGGAAAACCTTGCAAGGGTTGGTGTTAATACAAAATTCATTTCTATAATTGGGGATGATAAAAATGGAAGAAATATTCTTGAGCATTCAAAAATGATAGGATACGATATGGAAGATTCTCTTATCCTAGAAGGTGGATGCACTCCAACTTACATGGCTATACTAGATCACACAGGTGAGATGGTTTCTGCAGTAGTTGATATGGAATGCTTAGATGAGATGGATAGAGATTTTGTAGATTCAAAAAAAGATGCTATAAAAAATGCAGAGTATACAATTTTAGATGCAGATGATGCAGAAATCCTAGAGTACATACTAAAAACTTATGAAGGACAGACTAAATTTATACTAGATCCAGTTTCAGCAGCTAAAGCTGAAAAGATAAAGCATTTAGCAAAATACTTCCACACTATTAAGCCTAATAGAATAGAAGCTGAAATAATGTGTGGATTTAAAATAGAAACAGACGAAGATTTAAAGAAAGCTGGAGAATATTTCTTAAGCCTTGGAATTACTAATGTATTTATTAGTTTAGACGAAGAAGGCATATACTACACAAATGGAAAAGAATCAGGAAAGATAAAAGCAACAAACGCAGTAGTTAAAAATACTACAGGTGCTGGAGATTCTTTTGTAGCTGGAGTAGGATATGGATATATGTCTGGATTATCTATGGCAGACACAGTAAAATATGCTATAGCAATGTCAATTATAACTATTTCTCATGAAGATACGATAAATCCAAAGATGAGTGATGAATACGTGGAATTATATTTAGATAAAATAAACTGGGTTGAAAAAACTTATTAATTTCTAAAAATAGATATCTTTAATGCTTTAAGCATTATTAGATATCTATTTTTTTTATGTATTTTAATAAAAGGTTAATATCTTAATAAATACTTCATAAAGCTAATAGATAATAAAAAGCAATTGTACTATAATCAAAATAAATTATTTTTTATAAAGGAGGTGTTTTAACTTTTGAACGAAATAAATATTTTTGTAGCATTTTTAGCAGGAATTGCTTCATTTATTTCACCTTGTGTATTACCATTACTTCCAGCTTACATAAATATTCTTACAAGCGGTGAAAAGGGACGGGACATTATATTAAAAAAATCATTAATATTTATTTTAGGATTTACTTTAATATTTATAATTATGGGTGCATCTTTTAGTTTTTTAGGAAAGCTATTTAATGAAAATATAAGAATTCTTAGAATTGTTTCAGGGTTTTTAATTATAATTTTCGGTTTACATACTTTAGATATAATTAAATTTAAAAGCTTTTATAAAGAAAAAAGATTTATGCATAAAGTAGATGGTGCGAAGCCTTTTCTAATGGGGATGGCTTTTGCGTTTGGGTGGACCCCATGTATTGGGCCAATCCTTGGAAGTATTTTGTTATACACATCAACTAGTGAAAGTGGTATAAATGGTATATTGATGCTTGCTTTTTACTCGTTAGGACTTGGAGTGCCATTTGTAATAACAGGTATGCTTATAGATAAATTTAATTCATATAAAGGAAGATTATATTCCTTTATGAAATATATTAAAATTATATCTGGTGTTATAATGATTTTAGTTGGAGTGCTTATTATGACTAATAAATTAGTTATATTTATAGGCTTAATTTCTTAGGAGGACAGAAAAATTATGAAAAAGATAGTAATTGCATTTATAATAATTGCAATAGGTGCAGGAACTTATGGAATGCTTAATAATAATAAAGAAGCTAAAAATAAAGAAAAGACGCAAATTATAGATGAAAATAAACCGCCTCTTGATATTCAAAGAAAACTTGAAGAGGAGAAAAACTATTTAGCTAAAGATTTTGAATTAAAAGATATTAATGGAAAAACAGTTTCATTAGAGGATTTTAAGGGTAAAAATATTATGCTAAACTTTTGGGCATCTTGGTGTGTTCCTTGTAAATCTGAAATGCCAGATCTACAAAAGCTTCAAGACGAAAGTAAAAATGATAAAGATTTTGAAATAGTAACGATAAACGTTGGAGAAAGTAGTAAAAAGGCAAAGGAATTCTTAGAGAAAAATAATTTAAAACTTAATACATTACTTGATGATGAAGCAGAAGTTTCTATGGACTACGGTGCAAGTGTTTTACCTACAACCTTTTTAATAGATGAAAAAGGTTATGTTAAAAAGATAGTTAAAGGTGCTATGAATTTTGAAACTATGAAAGACTATAAAGAAGGATTAGTTAATGATATGTATTAAGGGAGTGATTTAATGGTATTAATTAGTGCATGCCTTTGTGGGTGTAATTGTAAATACAATGGCAAAAACAATTTAAATGAGAAATGCCTTAAGATATTAAAAGAAAAGAAAGGAATTCCAGTTTGCCCAGAGCAACTAGGAGGACTTAAAACTCCGAGAGTTCCATCTGAAATAAAAGAAGAAAAAGTTATAACTAAAGATTTAGAAGATGTTACAAAAAACTTTGTAAATGGTGCAAAAGAAGCCTTAAAACTTGCAAAACTAGTAGATTGCAAGATAGCTATTTTAAAAGATGGGAGTCCATCTTGTGGAAGTAATTATATATATGATGGTAGTTTTACTGGGAATAAGGTAGAAGGAAGGGGAATTACAGCAAAATTACTAGAAGAAAATGGGATAAAAGTAATATCAGAAAATGAACTTGATGTAAACATTGTGTAAACTACTTTATTGACAGATAATAAGTTGTATGGTAAATTTATTAACGAAATAACTAAACTATTGTTTTAAATCTAAGTCGTATTTTTATAAGTGATTTAGATTTTATATTTTGTTTCGTGGAGTGGTAATAAGTGGTTATTGAAAAGATATACAACAATAATGTAGTCTTAGCAATAGATGATGAGACTAGAAAAGAAGTTATTATAACAGGTTGTGGTATTGCTTTTAAAAAAAAGGTAGGGCAAGGAATCGATGAAGATAAAATAGAAAAAACTTACATCATTCAAAATCCTAATTTCCAAAATAAAGTGCAACAACTTGCAGCTGTTATAAAAGAAGAAGTATTTGAAGCTAGTTCTAAAATTATAGAATATACTGAAAAAGTTTTAAATTCAGAACTTGATGAACATATTTATATTGCATTAACGGACCATATATCTTTTGCTATTAAAAGATGTAGTGAAGGGATTACTATTAAAAACGAACTTCTTCACGAGATTAAAAGAGTCCATTTAAAAGAATATAAAATTGGTCTTTGGGCTTTAGAATATATTGAAAAAACTTTAGGTGTAAGATTAGAAGAAGACGAAGCTGGGTTTATTGCATTACATATAGTAAATGCAAACTTTAAAGAAGAAAGACGAGAAACTATTTTAAGTACAAAGATTATAGACGGGATTCTTACAATAATTAAAGGTGAATTTAATATAGAGTTTAATAAAAATGATATGAATTACGATAGATTATTAACTCATCTAAGATATTTTTCAAAAAGAATTATAGTAAATAAATATCTAAATAATGATTCTAAAGGGTTAATTGATATAATTATGATTAAATACCCTAAAGAATATGCTTGTGCACTTAATATTAGAAAATATATAAAAGAAGAATTTAATTACGAAGTAAGTGAGGACGAAATCATCTATTTAGTACTTCATATTCATAGAGTGGTTACAGTTTCAGAATTACTTAAATTTTAAAAATAGCTTAAGGTTTTCCTTAAGCTATTTTTTTTATTTTATTCTAAATAAAGGTCTTTTATATTTTCTATATCTTCACTTGTTAGAGAAAACTCTTCTTTAAAGTAAGATTCAAAAGAGCCATATTTTTTAATTATTACATCAAAACTAGATTTAATAAATTCTTTTTTTACTCCAAGTAAGCCTTTAATTTCTTTCATTTGATCGCTAGTTAAATTTAAATTAAAACTTTTAGGGTCGAACTTTTCTTCTAAAACTTTTAAGTGGTTTTTAGTGCAATCGTTAGTTAATAAGTAATCACTCATAACATCTTTCATATCTACTCCAAGTAAAAGTAGTATTAATGCTGAACCAAAGCCTGTCCTATCTTTCCCAGCTGTACAGTGCTGAAGGAGGGGAGTATTATCTTTATTTTTAATAGATTCTATAAGAGTTTTGTAAGCATTATTATTAAGAGGCATGCTTTTATAACCATCTATCAAATAATCTACTACAGAATCTAATTTATTATTTTTAATGGCGTTTTTAATATAAGTAAACATATCTAAGTTGTTATTTAAAGTTTGAATTCCAGATAGGTTATAATATTTAATTCCGCTAAGTAAAACGTCCGGATTTGATTTAACTTCATCAGAAGACCTGTAATCAAATATAGTTTTAATATCTAAAGTTTTAAAATAATCTAAATCTTCTCCTTTTAAGTTATGTAAATCTTCTGATCTGTAGAAAATACCATATTTTACTCTTCTACCGTCTTTTGTTTTGTATCCTCCTATATCCCTAAAATTATAGAAATTTTTTAAAGGAAGAACCCTTTCTGCGATTTCAAATTCAGAAGACGGAGTAACTATTTTATAAAATGTTCTGTTTTCTGGTTTTGGGTCTTTAAACTCTACAAAATCCTTATTTACAAAATTAAAAAGCTTTTTATAAATATCATCTTTAAAGTCTTTATAAAATATACTTCCCTTTGAGACCGTTTGATTAAAGTTAATCCTGACCATATTATTCTTTCTTGATAATTTACATTCAAAATTATTCAAATTTATCACCTCTTTAAATATATTTTACAACTAAATTATTACAGATATGTGTAAAAAAAATAAAAATATGGGGCAATGTATAAAAAAGTTTAAAAGAGGAATAATTAAAAAAGAATTGTTTTTAAGGATATAAGGAGGAATTAATTTGAGTAATTTAAAAGTTATAGAAAGAGTACTTGGAACTGGGCACTCTGCAAGAAGATTAAGAAATAAAGGGTTTGTGCCTGGGGTTATTTATGGAAAAGAGATAGGAAATATGCTTTTTGAAGTAGGAGAGTTAGAAATTTCTAAAGAAATCTCAAGCTGCGGAGAACATGGAGTTCTATCTTTAAATATAGATGGGAAAAACAAAAATGTTCACATTAAAGAAGTTCAAAGAGAACCTGTTAATCACAAAATAATCCATATTGATTTAGAAGAAATAGAAAAAGGTGAGCTTATAACAGCTGAAATCCCAATAAGCTTCGAAGGAGAAGGATACCTTTCTAAAAATGGAGCTGTACTTCAAAAAGAAAGGGCAGCTATTAAAATTGAATGTGACCCTTTAAATATGCCAAAATCAGTAACTGTTGACGTATCTAAAGGAGTTGGAGGTTCTGTATATAGAGCATACGACATAGAATCTTCAAACGAACTTTCTATAGTAGATGAATTAGATTCTATAATAGCATCAGTCTCTTACGAGCAAAAGTTAGATCAAGAAGATTTAAAAGAGGCTAAAGAAGCTAAAGAAACTAAAAAAGAAGAGAGTAATTAAAACCTTGAAAAAAGAAATCTATAAGTGTAGATTTCTTTTTTAACTTTAAGAAAGGTATTAGTTATGTTAATTAAAGTCTAAATAAAGAAAAGTTTAAGAAGAAGTGACGAATGGCATTTTTTTATATAGAAATTTGAAAAGAGATAATGTTTGTAATTTCTGCCTTGTGATGTATAATATAACATGTACAGTATTAAAGGAGGTCAATTTATGAATTATAAGGATAAATATAATGAATGGCTAACATCAGAGATAATAAATGAGGAAACTAAAAACGAATTAAGAGAAATTAAAGACGAAAAGGAAATTGAAGATAGATTCTACAAAGGCTTAGATTTCGGAACAGGTGGATTAAGAGGAATTATAGGTGCTGGAACTAATAGAATGAATATATACACAGTTTCTAAAGCAACTCAAGGTTTTGCAGATTACTTAAATCAAAACTTTGATAAACCATCTGTAGCAATCGGATACGATTCAAGAAATAAATCAGATGAGTTTGCATTAGCATCAGCTTTAACACTAGCTGCTAATGGAGTAAAGGTATACTTATTTGAAGGCTTAAGACCTACACCTATGGTATCATTTGCAACAAGAGAACTTGATTGCAAAGGGGGTATAGTTATTACAGCTTCACATAACCCAAAACAATATAACGGTTATAAAGTATATGATGAGTTTGGTGGTCAAGTTACTGACGATAAAGCAGGAAAGGTTATTTCATGCGTAAACGACGTTACAGACTTTGGCGCTATAAAAACTATCTCAGAAGAAGAAGCTAAAGAAAAAGGATTATTAGTTTATATCGGAGAAGATATAGATTTTAAATATATAGAAAAAGTTAAAGGGTTAACTATAAATGACTCTTTAGTAAAAGATAAAGCAAAAGACCTTAAAATAATATATACTCCAATTCACGGGTCTGGAAATATGCCAGTTAGAAGAGTATTAAAAGAATTAGGATATGAAAATGTTTCTGTAGTTAAAGAACAAGAAGAACCAAACGGTGAATTCCCAACTGCTCCATATCCAAACCCAGAAGACCCTAGAGTATTTAGCCTAGCTTTAGAAATGGCTAAAAAAGATGGTGCTGATGTAATATTTGGAACAGATCCAGATTGTGATAGAATCGGTGTTGTTGTTAAAGATTCTGATGGTGAGTTTAAAGTATTAACAGGAAACCAAACAGGATTATTATTAACTGATTATATATTAAGTGCAGCTAAAGAAAACGGAAAGTTACCTAAAAATGGGGTAGTTATAAAAACTATAGTTACAACTGAAGGTGCAAGAGAGATAGCAAACCATTATGGAGTAGAAATAATGGATGTCTTAACTGGATTTAAATATATAGGTGAAAAGATTCATGAATTTAAAAATTCAGGAGATAAAACTTATTTATTTGGATTTGAAGAGAGCTATGGATATTTAGCTGGAGATTTCGTTCGTGATAAGGATGCTGTTATTGCAAGTATGTTAATTGCTGAAATGACACTTTATTATAAAAATAAAGGATTAAGCTTAGCAGAAGGCTTAAATGCTTTATATGAAAAGTTTGGATTCTTTAAAGAAGATTTAGTTTCACTAGAACTAAAAGGTAAAGAAGGTCAAGAAAAAATAGCAAAATGCATAGATTCTTTAAGAAATGCAACTATTAAAGAAATAGATGGAGTTAAAGTTAAAACTAAGCTTGATTACAAATTAAGCAAAGAAGAAAATATGTTAGATGAAACTGTTTCTGAAATAAAATTACCAAAATCAAATGTATTAAAATTTATATTAGAAAATGGATCTTCATTTGTAGTAAGACCTTCAGGAACTGAACCTAAAATGAAAGTATATCTTGCTATAAAAGGTGATAGCATAGAAGGTGCTAAAAAAGATTTAGCTAAATTTAAAGAAAATGTAATGAAATTAGTTGAAAGTATGTTAAACTAATATTATTCTTAATTATTGCTACCATAATTTATGGTAGCAATATTTTTATTTTTACAGGTGGTGAAACTTATGAATTACAAAACATTATTTAAAGAAAAACTTAGTAAGTTATTATTTTTAGAAGTTGATAAAGAAGGGTTTAAGAAAAATGTAGGAATCCCAGAATATATAACTTTTGAAAGTGACACATTATACTTACCTATAAGTTCAGAATATATAACAAGTAATATAGGAGATCAGGTTAAAATTGATAACCTTCCAGTATATTATTTCATAGAGGGAATGTTAATTTCTTTAGGTGCTGACGAAAACATTAAGTTTAAAAATGATTATAAAAAATTACTCATGCAAATACCAGAGGCTGAAGAATTAGCAAAATCTTTAGTTGCAACTAGAGTAAAAGAAGAAAGATTAGAAGATGCTTATCTTTTACTTAAAGGATTAGAAAGAGCATTTGAAGATGATGAAGAATATATGAAAAAGCTTTTATTAATCGGAATATCATTAAGAGAAAAAGATAGTGCTTTTGAAGATCTTTTATTAGAAGATATAGATTTAGCTAAAAAGCTCTTTAATAAAATGAAAGAACCTTACCTTTATAAAGGTGTAATCTTAAAAGATAAAGGTGATTTTGCAGCTTGTAAAGTTGAAATCGGAGAGTATTTAAGAAGAGGGGGAGAGCAAACTCCTGAACTTGAACTTTTAATGAAGGATATAGAAAACGTAACAGCTTACGAAGAAGCAATTGAAGGTTTAGATAAAGATACTGAAAAATCTATAGGAACTTTACTAGGTCTTTTAGATAACTTTAAAGAAAACCCTTTAATTTATTATTATATAGGTATTGGTTATAGAAAGATTGGAAACAATGAAAAGGCAATAGAATATTTACTTGAAAGCTTAAATGTTGAAAGTGGAATATTAGAAGTTGTAAATGAAATTGGTATAAACTATGCATGCCTTGGTATGTATGAAGAAGCTATAAAGTACTTTAAGAAAGCATTTGAAGCTTCTAAAGACGTAGAAATTTGCACAAACATCATAATGTGCTACTTAAATCTTGACGACTTAAATAATGCAAAACTTCATTTAGAACTTGCTAAAAAGTTAGATAAAGAAGATGAAATAGTTTTAAAACTAGATAGAATTATAAAAAAAAGAGAAGATAAATAATTTTTATAAAAAATACACATCCTAAATACTAGTAAAATAGTTAGGAGTGATATTATGGAATTTTTTGATGTAATTAAAAAAAGAAGAAGTATCTCAAAGTATAAAAGCGATGAAGTTTTAAAAGGCAGTATTGATAATATGATTCAAAGTGCAATGAGAGCTCCATCATGGAAAAACAAAACTTCTTTTAAAATCATATTAGTAGATGATAAAAACACAAAAGAAAGTTTAGGAGATGCTATACTAAATAAAGATGATAAGGCGAAAACTTCAGTTCTTGAAGCACCTTTAGTAGCTGTATTTATTTCAGAACCAGACCTTTCAGGTGAGGTTTTAGAAAAAGAATACTATTTAGTAGACTGTGGAATTGCTATGGAGCATTTCGTTTTAGCAGCTACAGCAGAAGGTTATGGCACTATGTGGATTGGAGCTTTAGATGAAGCCTTAGTTAAAAAGGTTTTAGAAATTCCAGAGAAGTATAAGGTAGTAGCTATGACACCTGTTGGTATTCCAGCAGAAGAAAAGGAACATAACAAAGAAAAAGACAAAAAAGACTATGTGTTTTTAAATAAGTTTAAAAATCCATATTTAAGCTAAAATTAAGGTGCTACTTCTTGTAGTGCCTTAATTTTATGATATAATTAGAAAAAACTTCGGAGGTAAAATATGCTTTTTAAAGATTATAAAATACAAGAATTTATTGAGGACTTAAGTTCAGATTCACCATCACCAGGTGGCGGAAGTACAGCGGCTTTAGTTGCAGCCCTTTCAGGTTGTTTAAATAGTATGGTATACTCACTAACAGTTGGAAAGAAATCTTTCGATAATTTAGATTCTGATAAAAGAGAGTGCTTAATTAAATTTGCAGAAGAATGCAGTGAATTTACTAAATTAACAATAGTTATGATGGAAGAAGATAGAAAATGCTTTAATGAACTTATGGCAAGTTACAAGCTTCCTAAAGAATCAGAAGAAGAAAAAGAATATAGAAAAAAAGATATTAAAGAAAAGACAAATGGTGCAATGAATGCTCCGCTAAATCTTTTAAGAGCTTGTATAAAATTTTATGATAATATACTTTTTGCAGCGAAGTATGGAAATAAGATGTTAGTGTCAGATGCAGGAGTAAGTGCAATTTTATTACACGCAGCTATAGAAAGTGCAATAATTAATGTTAAGATTAATCTTAATTCACTAAAGGGTGAAGATTTTTATAAAGATATAGATGAAGAATTAGAAGATTCAAATATGAAATCTTTAAGATTAAAAAGTGAAATATTAATGATAGTAGATGAAAATATGTAAAAAGACCAGTCTCCTGGTCTTTTTTTATTTGAATATTCTAAAAAAGTCAAATGTGTTTTGAAGTTTATCATCTCCTGTAAGCACCATAGTTTGTGGTAAATCATCTAATGATTTAAATGAGTATCCATCAGCTTTAAGGTCGTCTATCAAAGTGCTTAAAATTTCAGAGTTAGTTGTAGATACTGCATGTAAAAGAAGAATACAACCGTTATGCATAGAGGCTTTTATCTTCTTTAATGATGCTTCAGGGTTTGGCTGAGAATCTACAAGCCAGTCTTTATAAGCAAAGCTCCAGAAGATTGTTTTATAACCTAAATTATTAGTTTTTACTAAAGAGTTAAAAGAGTATTTTCCCATAGGTGGCCTAAAGTATTTTGGCATCTCTTTTCCAGTCACTTCTTTAAATGCTAATTCAGTATCTAAAAATTCTTTGTTAAAAGAGGCATCGTTTAAAATTCCTGCCATTGATTTATGGTTAACTGAGTGATTACAAACTAAGTGGCCTTCCTTTACCATCCTATTTATTATGTCTTTATTTTGAAGGATATAACTTTTAACAACGAAAAAAGCAGCCTTTACATTCTTTTCTTTTAGAGAATCTAATATCTTAACTGTATTTCCGTTTTCGTATCCTAAGTCAAAAGTTAAAAATAAATCTTTTTTAAATGAATCCCCTATAAAGAAGCTTTTTGTATTTTTTAAGTTTTCTAAGACTCCTTTTTGAATTTCAGGAGTTTCTTTATTGCTTCTATTTACTATGTACCAGTTTAGTTCCTCATTTTCTGATATTGCATAAGAAATTGTTGAAACTATAAAAAAAGATGCAATTAAACACAAGAGAAACTTTTTTATACTTTTCATTTTATTTCCTCCTTAAAATATGTATTTATTCATATATAAGTAGTATCAAACTAAATAGAAATAATTAAACGTGGTAAATTTTTTATAAAGGAGAGAAAGATTACTTATATATTGTTGAAATAAAAAGGTGTCTAGAGTATAATTTATAAGTAGTTTAAGAAAAGAAAGGAATGTACATAGATGAAGTTAGGAATCGTTGGTTTACCTAATGTAGGTAAAAGTACTTTATTTAATGCAATAACTAAAGCTGGAGCAGAATCAGCTAACTATCCATTCTGTACGATAGAACCAAATGTTGGAGTTGTTAGTGTTCCAGATAAAAGACTAGATGTTTTAGAAAAAATGTACGGAACAAAGAAAAAAGTATATACTGCAATAGAGTTTTATGATATAGCTGGACTTGTAAAAGGAGCTTCAAAAGGAGAAGGTCTTGGAAATAAATTCTTATCACATATAAGAGAAGTTGAATCAATCGTTCACGTTGTTAGATGTTTTGATGATGGAAACGTAGTTCACGTTGAAGGTTCAGTAGATCCTATAAGAGATATTGAAACTATTAACTTAGAACTTATCTTTTCAGATTTAGACGTTTTAGAAAGAAGAATTGAAAAGAATGCAAAGCAAGCAAGATCAAACGACAAGAATGCTAAAGTTGAGCAAGAGATAATGTTAAAATTAAAAGCTCACTTAGAAGATAACAAACCTGCAAGAACTTTAGATTGCACAGAAGATGAAATGGAATTTGTTAAAAGCTTATTCTTAATCACTTCAAAGCCAGTTTTATATGCTTGTAATATCTCAGAAGATGATATGATGAGCGGAAACCTTGAAAATGAATATGTTAAAAAAGTTCAAGAGTTTGCAAAATCTGAAAATTCAGGAACTGTAATAGTAAGTGCAAAACTTGAAGAAGAACTTTCAGGACTTGAAGATGAAGAAAAAGAAGAAATGCTTAGCGAGTACGGATTAACTGAATCAGGACTTGACCAATTAGTAAGAGCTAGTTATAAATTACTAGGACTTATCAGTTACTTAACAGCTGGAGTTCAAGAAGTAAGAGCTTGGACTATTAAAGAAGGAACTAAAGCACCACAAGCTGCTGGAAAAATCCACTCAGATATAGAAAGAGGATTTATAAGAGCAGAAGTTGTAGGATACGATGATTTAATAGAAGCAGGTTCAGAAGCTTCTGCTAAAGAAAAAGGTGTATATAGACTTGAAGGTAAAGAATACGTAATGAAAGATGGAGATGTAGTTAACTTCAGATTTAACGTATAAAATAAAAAAGTGGGGAAAAATCCCCACTTTTTATTTTTATAATAATATAAGAAAAAAGATGTGAGTATTATCACATCTTTTTTTATTTTGGCGGGAATACGTAGGAATCGAACCTACCCGTGATGGTCTTAGCACCACAACACGGTTTTGAAGACCGGTAAGTCCACCAGAACTTATCTACTCCCATAACTTTATCTATTGTACAGAATGTTAATTTAAAAGTCAAATTAAATATTAAAAATATTAAAAAAAATAAAGGGAAATAAAATTTTTTATAGAATATTAATAATTAGAAGTGGTTGAAAGTGGTTAGAAGTGGTTGAAAGTAGAGGGAAATACCTGTAAAGTATATAAAGGGGAAAATATTATGTTCATAGGAGAATACAATCATGCGTTAGATAATAAAAACAGAATGATAGTACCTGCAAAGCTTCGAGATGGTTTAAATGGCAGATTTGTAATAACTAAAGGTCTCGATGGTTGTCTATATGTATACCCTATGGAAGAGTGGCGAAAACTAGAAGAGAAGATGAAAACCCTACCACTTACAAACAAAAACGCTAGAGCCTTTGTAAGATTCTTTTTTTCAGGAGCGGCTGAAATAGAATTAGATAAACAAGGAAGAGGTTTAATTCCACAAAATTTAAAGGAATATGCCGAAATCGGAAAAGAAATTGTAAGTATTGGAGTATTATCTAGGATAGAGATTTGGAGCAAACAAAAGTGGGATGATTACAACAACTCAGACGTTGATTTTGAATCTATAGCTGAGAATATGAGCGATTTAGGAATATAAAGGAGAAAAGATATGGAATTTAAACACGTGTCAGTACTTTTAAATGAATGTTTAGAAGGACTAAATATAAAAGAAGATGGAATTTATGTAGATTGTACTTTAGGTGGGGCAGGGCACTCATCTGAAATAATTAAAAGATTAGATAAATCAGGCCTTTTAATCGGGATAGACCAAGATACAGATGCATTAAATGCAGCAGGCCTTAGATTAAAAGATTATGATAATAAAAAGTTAGTTCATAGTAATTTTTATAACATAAAAAATATATTAGATGAATTAGATATCGAAGGAGTAGATGGTATTTTAATGGACCTTGGAGTTTCATCATATCAGTTAGACACTGGAGAGCGTGGATTTAGCTATATGCAAGATGCACCTTTAGATATGAGAATGAACAGGGAAAATGCACTATCAGCTTATGATGTTGTTAATACATATTCAGAAGAAGAAATTTATAGAATAATAAAAGATTACGGGGAAGAAAAGTTTGCAAAAAGAATAGCAAACTTCATAATTACAAGAAGAGAAGAAAAACCTATAGAAACAACATTAGAATTAGTTGAAGTTATTAAAAATGCAATTCCAGCTAAAGCAAGACGTGAAGGACCACATCCTGCAAAAAGAACTTTCCAAGCGATAAGAATAGAAGTTAATAGTGAATTAACTATTTTAAATAAGACTATTGAAGATGGTGTAAGTAAATTAAATAAAGGTGGTAGAATGGCTATAATTACATTCCACTCTTTAGAAGATAGGATTGTTAAATTAAAGTTTAGAGAACTTGCGAATCCTTGTACCTGTCCTAAAGAGTTTCCTATATGTAATTGCGGGAAAACACCAACTGTTAAGCTTTTAAAAAGAAAAGCTATAGAACCTTCAAAGGAAGAAGTAGAGGTAAACC